>NZ_JBFUFO010000010.1:0-164058 GCF_056403395.1 Variovorax sp. P2_H12
CCGACCGCCGCGGTCTTCGCCGAGCGCGCCCACCCCTACACCCGCGGCCTGTTCGCGGCCCGGCCGGCGCTGGGCGCCCCGCGCGGCCTCAAGCTCGCGACCATCCGCGGCAGCGTGCCCGAACTGGTGGACCTGCCGCCGGGATGTCCCTTTGCCGGGCGCTGCGGATTCACCGTGGAGGCCTGTCGCGCTGCCCCGCCGCCGTTGACCGTGCAGCCCAGCGGCCATGCCGTGCGCTGCCTTCGGCTCGACGAGGTGACGGCGCAAGGCGCCGCGGCCTACGCCTGACTGCCATGAACCCCACACCCCCATCCACGGCCCGGACCGGCGCGGCAGACAGCGCAGCGCTGCTGCAGGTGACCGACCTCGTGCGCCACTATGCGCTGCCGCGCGAGACGCTGTTCGCACCGCCGCCGCTGGTCAAGGCGCTCAACGGCGTCAGCTTCAGCGTCGAGCCCGGGCGCAGCCTCGGCATCGTCGGCGAATCGGGCTCGGGCAAATCGACCATCGCGCGCCTCGTGATGGCGCTCGACGCGCCGACCTCCGGCAGCGTGCAGTTGGAGGGCCGCGACCTGAATGCCCTGTCGAAGACCGAACTGCGCACCGCGCGGCGCGATTTCCAGATGGTGTTCCAGGACCCCTACGGTTCGCTCGATCCGCGCCAGACCGTGGCATGCATCGTCGCCGAGCCGCTGGAAGCATTGGCCGAATTGCCGCGCAAGGCGCAGCGCGAGCGCGCGGCCGAGTCGCTCGCCGCCGTCGGCCTGCGCAGCACCGACCTGGACAAGTACCCGCACGAGTTCTCGGGCGGCCAGCGCCAGCGCATCGCGATCGCGCGGGCGCTGATCACGCGCCCCAAGCTGATCGTGGCCGACGAGCCGGTCAGCGCGCTCGACGTCTCGGTGCAGGCCCAGGTGCTCAACCTCATGCAGGACCTGCAGCAGCAGTTCGGCATCAGCTACCTGCTCATCAGCCACGACCTCGCGGTGGTCAACCACCTGTGCGACGACGTCGCGGTCGTCTTCAAGGGCCGGATCGTGGAGCAGGGCAGGCCCGGCGATCTGTTCCGCGAAGCGCAGCACCCCTACACCCGCACGCTGCTGTCGGCCGTCTTGCAGACGCCCTAGCAGTTCCCTCATTTTCAGGAGACACACGAATGTTGAAGCGACGCACCCTCATCGGCACCGCCATGGCCGCGGCGATACCGGGCGCCTTCCTCCCGCTCGCGCAGGCGCAGACGGGCAAGAACATGCTGACCATCGGCATGCCGCTGGAACCGCCGGGCCTGGACCCGACCACGGCCGCCGCTTCGGCGATCGCGGAGATCGTCCACTACAACGTCTTCGAGACGCTCACGAAGATCAACCCCGACGGCTCGGTCACGCCGATGCTGGCCGAGAGCTGGACGGTCTCGCCCGACCTCAAGACCCACACCTTCAAGCTGCACAAGGGCGTGAAGTTCGAGAACGGCGAACCCTTCAACGCCGCCACGGTCAAGTTCGCCTTCGAGCGCGCCGCCGGCGAGAAGAGCACCAACAAGGACAAGCGCTTCTTCAGCGAGATCAGCGTCAAGACGCCCGATGCCGACACGATCGTCATCAGCACCACGCAACCCAACCCCGACCTGCTGTTCATGCTGGGCCAGGCCACCGCCTGCATCGTCGAGCCGAAGAGCGCCGACACCAATGCCACCAAGCCCGTGGGCACCGGCCCGTACCGGCTCGACAGCTGGCAGCGCGGCTCGGCCTGCACCCTGGTCAAGTCGCCGGCCTACCGCAACCCGGCTCTGGCCAAGGTCAACAAGTTCGTCTTCAAGTTCATGTCCGATTCGGCCGCCCAGACGGCGGCGCTGATGGCCGGCGACATCGACATCTTCCCGCGCGCCGGCACCCGCTCCGTGGTCCAGTTCAAGAGCAGCCCGCGCTTCCAGGTGATCGAGGTGGGCACGCGCAGCAAGGTGATCCTGGCGATCAACAACAAGCGCAAGCCGCTCGACGACGTGCGCGTGCGGCGCGCGATCCTGGCCGCGGTGGACCGCAACGCGGTCATCCAGGGCGCGGCCGACGGCTTCGGCAAGCCCATCGGCAGCCACTACCCGATTGGCGCTCCGGGCTATGTCGACACCACCCCGGTCAATCCCTTCGACGTCGCCAAGGCCAAGCAGCTGCTGGCCGAGGCCGGCGTGAAGACGCCGCTCGAACTGCGCATGACGCTGCCGCCGCCTTCCTATGCGCGGCAGGGCGGCGAAGTGATCGCGGCGCAGCTCGCGGCCATCGGCATCAACGTCAAGATCCAGAACGTCGAGTGGGCCCAGTGGCTCAGCGGCACCTTCGGCGGCGGCCACGACTTCGACCTCAGCATCGTGGCGCACGTCGAGCCCTTCGACCTCGTGAAGTACACCGAGCCCGACTACTACTGGGGCTACGACTCGAAGAAGTTCCGCGACCTGTATGCGTCGATCCAGGGCGAGGCCAACGACGGCAAGCGCAACGCGCTGCTGGGCGAGGCTCAGAAGATGCTGGCGGCCGACGCCGTCAACGGCTTCCTGTTCCAGGCCGTGTTCCCCACGGTGGCGCGCAAGGAAGTCAAGGGCCTGTGGCCCAGCATGCCGATCGTGGCGAACGACCTGGCGGCCATCTCCTGGAGCTGATGCGATGACCCAGCCCCTGCACGCGCTGAGCGTGGCCGAGCTTGGCGCGGCCTACCGCAGCAAGGAACTCTCGCCGGTCGAGGTCACGCGCTCGGTCAACGCGCGGATCGAGGCGCTCGAGCCGAAGCTGCACGCCACCTGGCTCTTCCGTCCCGAACGCGCGCTCGAACAGGCGCGCGCCTCGGAAGCGCGCTGGCGAGCCGGCACGCCGCGCGGCGCGCTCGACGGCGTGCCGGTGACGCTCAAGGACAACCTCGCGACCGCGGGCGACCCGATGCCGCTGGGCACCGCGGCCTACGACCTGGTGCCGATGCCACAGGATTCGCCCCCCGCGGCGCGGCTCAAGGAAGACGGCACCGTGCTCGTCGCCAAGACCACGATGCCCGACCTGGGCATGCTGTCGTCGGGCCTCTCGACCTTTCACGCGATCTCGCGCAATCCCTGGGACCTGTCGCGCACGCCCGGCGGCTCCAGCGCGGGCGCCGGTGCGGCCGCTGCCGCCGGCTACGGGCCGCTGCACGTCGGCACCGACATCGGCGGCTCGCTGCGCCTGCCGGCCAGCTGGTGCGGCATCTTCACGCTCAAGCCCAGCGCCGGCCGTATTCCGCTCGGCACGCCCTACATGGGCCGCTGCGCCGGGCCGATGACGCGCACGGTGGCCGACTCGGCGCTGATGATGCAGTCGATCGCGCAGCCCGACGACCGTGACTATTCGGAACTGCCGCCGGCAGCCATCGACTGGACGGCCTTCGAGGTCGACCCCTCGTTCCTTGCCGGCAAGCGTGTGGCCCTGCAGATGGACGCGGGCTGCGGCCTGCCGCTCGACCCGCAGATCGCCGCAGCGGTGCGCCGCGCCGCCAAGCGCATCGAGGCGGCCGGCGCGCAGGTGGAAGAGATCAGGCCCTTCATGACGCCCAAGATGCTGCAGGGCATGGACCACTTCTGGCGCATGCGCTCGCTGATCGACATCCGCGCCTTGCCGGCCGAGAAGCGCGCGAAGATCCTGCCCTACATCGACGCCTGGGCCGAGAGCGCCAGCGGTTTCTCGGGCGAGCATGTCTTCGACGCCTACAGCCAGTTCATCGCCACGCGAGCGGCCACGGTCGCCGCCACCAAGGCCTACGACTTCGTGATCTCGCCGGTGTCGCCGAACATGCCCGCGCCCGCGGAGCATGCCTCGCCGACCAACGACCCGCTGCTGTCGCTCGAACACATCGGCTTCACGGTGCCCTACAACATGTCGGAGCAGCCCGCGGCATCGATCAACTGCGGCTACTCGGCCGAAGGCCTGCCGATCGGCCTGCAGATCGCGGGCCGCCGCTTCGACGACCTGGGCGTGCTGCAGTTCAGCCGCGCCTTCGAGCAGATACGCGAAGCGCAGAAACCCTGGCCCGAACCGAACTGAGAAACTCCCCATGAACGCAACCCACTACATCGACGGCCGCCGCGCGGCCGGCGAAAGCGCTGAAACCATCGACGTGATCGATCCCAGCGATGGCCAGCGCTTCGGCCAGATCGCACGTGGCACCGCGGCGGACGTGGACGCGGCCGTGCGTTCGGCACGCCGCGCGATGGGCGAGAACTTCGACGGTCCCTGGGGCGGCACGACGGCGCTCGAGCGCGGCCGGCTGCTGGCCAAGCTGGGCGCCGCGGTGCTGCAGCACCACGAGGAACTGGCGCAGCTCGAGGCGCGCGACACCGGCAAGGCGCTGCGCGTCGCGCGCAACGACGCCACCGCGCTTGCGCGCTACATGGAGTACTACGCCGGCGCCTGCGACAAGCTCCACGGCGACACGCTGCCGTACGAGCGCGGCTACACCGTGATGACCGTGCGCATCCCGCACGGCGTCACCGGCCACATCATTCCGTGGAACTACCCGATGCAGATCGCGGGCCGCAGCGTGGGCGCCTCGCTCGCGGCCGGCAATGCCTGCGTGGTCAAGCCGGCCGAGGACGCCAGCCTCTCGCTGCTGCGGCTGGCGGAGATCGCCAGCGAGGTGGGCTTTCCCGCCGGCGCGCTGAACGTGGTCACCGGCTACGGCCGGGAGGCCGGCGCCGCGCTGTGCGCGCACCGGGGCGTCGACCACATCTCGTTCACGGGCTCGACCGTCACGGGCCGCAGCGTCGGCCTCGCCGCCGCCGAGCGCCATTGCCCCGTGACGCTCGAGCTGGGCGGCAAGTCGCCGCAGATCGTGTTCGCGGATGCCGACCTCGACGCGGCGGTGCCCGTGCTGGTCAACGCCATCATCCAGAACGCCGGCCAGACCTGTTCGGCCGGCAGCCGGGTGCTGGTCGAGCGCACGGTCTACGAGGAGGTGCTGCGGCGGCTGGCCGAACGCTTCACGGCCGTGCGCTCGGGGCCGCCCGCGGACGACCTCGACATGGGGCCGCTGATCAACGAGAAGCAGTTCCGCCAGGTGCGCGACATGGTCGCGACGGCCGAGGCCCAGGGCCTGAAAGTGGCCGCCCGGGGCACGGTGGCGGCGAACGCCTCGGCCAGCGGCTACTACCAGGAGGCCGTGCTGTTCCGCGACGTGCCGGCGGACAGCGACATCGCGCAGCGCGAGGTGTTCGGCCCCGTGCTGGCCGTGATGCCCTTCGCCGACGAGGCCGAGGCGCTGCGGCTGGCCAACGGCACCGACTTCGGCCTGGTGGCGGGCGTCTGGACCCGCGACGGCGCCCGGCAGCTGCGCATGGCGCACAAGCTGCACTGCGGCCAGGTCTTCATCAACAATTACGGTGCGGCGGGCGGCGTGGAGCTGCCCTTCGGCGGCGTGAAGGCGAGTGGCTTCGGCCGCGAGAAGGGTTTCGAGGCCCTGCTAGGCTTCACGACCCTGAAGACAATCGCCATCAAACATGGATGAAGCACCTATGAACTCGAACGAACAAGCGCAACCCCGGCGCGTCGGCCTGGTCGGCGTGGGCCTGATGGGCAGCGGCATCGCCCAGAACATCGTCAAGCACGGCCACCAGCTCACGATCCTCGACCATCCCGGCAACCAGCCCGTGGACGCGCTGCTCGCGGCCGGTGCCCGTGCGGTGCCGGACGTGACGGCGCTGGCGGCGCAGGTCGATGTGCTGATCCTCTGCGTCACCGGCACGCCGCAGGTCGAGGCCGTGATGCTCGGCGACCAGGGCGCGCTGGCGGCACTGCGCCCCGGCACGGTGGTGATCGACTGCTCGACCGCGGTGCCCGCATCCACCGCCAGGGTCGCGCAGGCGGTGCAGGCCAAGGGCGGCAAGTTTCTCGATGCGCCGATGACCCGGACCGCGAAGGAAGCCGCCGAAGGCCGGCTCAACCTGCTGGTGGGCGGCGATGCCGAGGTGCTGGCCTCCTGCCTGCCGCTGCTGCGCTGCTTTGCGGAGAACATCACGCACGTGGGCGGCATCGGCGCCGGCCACGCGATGAAGCTGCTGCACAACTTCGTGTCGCTCGGCACAGTCGCGCTGCTGTGCGAGGCGGCCGCCTGCGCCCAGCACGCCGGCGTCGCGCCCGAGGTGTTCGTCGACGTGCTGGCCAAGGGCGGCGGCAACGGCGTGGCGCTGGAGCGGGTCAAGCCCAAGCTGCTGACCGGCGACACCGCCTCGCTGAAGTTCTCGATGGCCAACGCGAAGAAGGACCTCGGCTACTACAACGACATGGCCGAGCAGTCGTCGTCCAGCCACGGCATCGCGCAGGCGGTGGAAAAGCTGCTGGGGCAGGGCATCGAGACCTTCGGGCCGGACCGGATGGTGCTGGATCTGGTGGAGGCGCTGCGCTAGGGCCGCACCGGTACGCGCATCTCGCTGAGCGCCAGCACGCACATGCTTCGATAGCGCTGGACGTCGGTGGTGTCGGCATCCTCGGCGCCCATCTGATGCACCAGTTCCAGCAGCAACGGTCGCACCTCGATGACGTGGCATCTGCTCCAGGCCCGATCCACGTAAGCTGCCGGGCATTCCATCTTGAAAGCGACAGACAGCCCCTGGAGCATGCGTCCATTTCACCAATAGGTGGACACCATGGAAACGAGCCGGCTGACACCACCTGCGGCTGTGGTCAGCCGATGGTGCGTGTAGGCGAGGACGTGAGAGACGCGCAAGGCGTACGTGTGGGCGTATGCGCGCGGCGCCTTCGACCCGAGCCCCGGCGTCATCTACGACTTCTGCGTGAGTCGTGCTGCACGCCATCCGGTTGCGTTCCTGGACCGGTGGAGCGGCACGCTGACCTGTGATGACTACGCCGCTTGCGACGTCGTCTCAAGCTGGAAGACCGCATCGAGGCGGGCTCCCTGGCGCACTTCTGTTGTAGCCTCGGGGGATGGCGCAGACATTCACTTCGTTGTCCGCCCCGCAGGTCATGCTGTGGGGCGTTCTTTTTTTTGGTGGCATCTACCTCGGCTTCGGCGGCCTGACGTGGCTAGTGACGAAGCGCTTGCTGCCGGCCCTGGGTGTCGGGCGCGAACTCGATCCGCGGCCGCTGCAGCCGGGGCAGTTGCAGCGCGAGCTGAGGCAGTCGGGGGAGTCGGTGCTGATCTTCGGGCTGGGCATGGTGTTTCCGTGGGGGCTGCTGCAACTGGGCTGGGCGCGGCTCGACGGCGATGCGGCGTGGCTGCAGATCGTCGTCGAGATCCTCGTGCTCGCGCTCTGGAACGACGTGCATTTCTGGATCAACCACCGGCTGCTGCACACGCGCTGGCTGCGGCGCTTTCACGGGCCGCACCACCGCTCGTTCGTGACCACGCCGTGGGCGACCTACAGCTTCCATCCCGTCGAGGCGCTGATGCTCGGCAACGTGATCCTGCTGCCGATGGTGGTGCACGACTTCAGCTTCTGGTCGCTGGCGGCGGTGCCGGTGTTCAGCCTGCTCTTCAACTGCATCGGGCATTCGAATTACGACTTCTTCACGGGCGTGTCGTACAGCCACTGGTTCGCGGCGAGCCGCCGGCACCATCTGCACCATGCCGTGCACAACGGCAACTACGGCTTCCAGTTCACCTTCATGGACCGGCTGTTCAGGACGCGCCTCGCGGCCGACGCGGCCGAGCCGGTGCTTCAGGCTTTCCGAAAAAAGCATGGCGCAACAACGGCCTGACGACGCTCGCCGTCGCCTGCCGGGGTTGCGCCACTGGCGCGACTGGCAGAGCCTGGCCTACCTCGCTGCCTTGCCCGCACTGGCGGCCTGGCAATGGCTCCACGGCTTCAACGCGCTGCTGTACGGGCTGATGCTGTTCCTGACGCTCGGCATCGGTGTGATCCATCACAACCATGTGCACCTGCGCATGTGGCGCAGTCGGCGCATGAATCGGCTGACGGACTTCTGGATCACGCTGCTGCAGGGCCACCCGACCTTCGTGTTCTGGCCAGCGCACGTGGCCAACCACCATCGCCACCGGCACGGGCCGAAGGATGTGGCGCGCACCTACCGCTTCGGCGGCGACACCAACCACCTGTGGGGCTATCTGCTGCATCCGTTCCAGGCTGTATGGGTGCTGATGCCGGTGTTCTTCGCATGGCTCGCGCGGCTGCAGCAGCACCGGCGCGGCGCATGGCGCTATTGCATGGAGCAGTACGCGCTGTGGCTGGGCAGCTGGGCGGTGCTGCTGGCGCTCGACTGGCGCAAGGCCTTGGTCTTCGTGATCGTGCCGCAGTTGCACGGGCTGCACTGGCTGCTGGCAACCAACTACCTGCAGCACGCCCATGCAGATGGCCGCAAGTCCGTGCGTACGGCCGCGCGGGAGGAGGCGCCCGGCGATACCCCCGGTAGCCGGCTGAACTACGCCCGCAATTTCGAGGGGCTGGTGAACCCCTTGCTGTTCAACATCGGCCTGCATACCGCGCACCACGAGAAGCCGCATGCCCATTGGTCCGAGCTCACCCACCTGCATCGCACGCGCTACCGCGCGCTGGTGGACCCCGTGCTCAACGAGGGTGGACTGGTGCCGTACATGGTGCGCGTGTTCGTGCTGGGGACCGTGTGGCCGCGTTTTCGCAGCCGCCCGCTGATGCCTCCCGATTCATCCTTCACCTGAACCATGCCCGTCTCATTCCAACGCGTCTACCTCGAAAGCGCCGGCTACTTCATGCCGGGCGAGCCCATTCCCAACGACCGCATGGACGCGTACATCGCGCCGCTCAATCGCATGTCGGAGCGCATCAAGCGGCGCATCCTGACGGAGAACGGGATCCTCACGCGGCACTACGCCATCGACGCGGAGGGTGTGACCCGGCACACCAACGCGCAGCTGGCTGCCGGCGCGATCCGCGACTGCCTGCGGCGGGGCGGGGCGGAGCTGTCGCGCGTGTCGCTGCTGGCAAGCGGCTCCTCGGGCGGCGACACGCTGATGCCAGGTTTCGCCAACATGATCCAGGGTGAACTGGCGGCGCAGCCGATGGAAACGCATTCGGTGCACGGCATCTGCGCGGCGGGCGTTTCGGCGATTCAGGCCGCCGCGCAAGGCATCGAGCTGGGCGCGCACCGCTCGGCGATGGCGGTGGCGAGCGAGATGCCGTCGCGCCTCTTCAAGCGCTCGCGCTTCGCGGCGCGCGGTTATGAAACCGACTTCGACTCCCATTTCCTGCGCTGGATGCTGTCGGATGGCGCGGGCGCCTTGCTGCTGTCTGACGGCACGCCCATGCTGGCCGGCGCGCCGGGGCTGCGCCTGAAGCTGAAGTGGGTGCACCAGCGAGCCTTTTCGGGCGACTACCCGGTCTGCATGCAGCTGGGCCTGACCGAAGACCGCGCGCGCGGGCATCTCGATTTCGGCTCCTGGGCCGAGGCCGAGGCGGCGGGCGCCTTGTCGCTGCGGCAGGACATCCGCCTGCTGCCGCACCTGTTCGACATCGGCATCCACGAGTACGCGGGGCTGGTGCGCGACGGCTGGGTCGATCCGAAGCGGGTCGATCACTTCCTGTGCCACTACTCGTCGGAGAAGTTCATCCCGGTGGTCGAGGACCTGATGGCCAAGGCGGATCTGTCGATACCGCGCGAGCGCTGGTGGAGCAACCTCGCATGGCGCGGCAATACGGGGGCGGCGTCGATCCTCGTGATGCTGGCCGAGTTCCTGCATACCAAGGCGCTGAAGCCTGGCGAGCAGATTTTCTGCTACGTGCCCGAGTCGGGGCGCTTCATGGCGGCGTACATGCTGCTCGAAGTCGAGGCGGCCGATGCGGCTCCCGTGGCGTTGGCTCCCCGCACGGCGGCGGCGCCCGACGACGATCTGGTGATCGCCCCGCCGCACGACCCGGCCGCAGCGCCCGAAGGCCTCGGCGCCTTGCTGACAGAGCTGGCCGCCATCTGGCACGACTACCGCTCCTGCGTCTGGCGCACGCCGCTCGTCCGCCAGATCCGCGAGCGCCGCTTCGCCGTGCCCGACTACCTGAACTGGATGGAGCAGTGGGTGCCGCAGGTGCGTGAAGGCAGCCTGTGGATGCGCGAAGGCGCTGCCTCGCTGAGCGAGCCATACCTGATGCTGGCCTCGCTGATCGGCGTGCACGCAGGCGAGGAGCAGAACGACTTCAACATCCTCTTTAGCGACTACCGCAAGGCCGGCGGCACGGTCGAAAAGATCGAAGACCTGCGCCGCAACCCCGGCGGCGAAGCGCTCAATGCCTATTTGCACGGCCTGGCCGCCACGCGTGACCCGATCGGCCTGCTTGGGGCGATCTACATCATCGAGGGTACGGGCCAGCGCATCGTGCCGGCGCTGTTACCGCTGCTGAAGGCCAGCCTGAAGCTGCCGCCCGATGCCTTCCGCTTTCTCGAATACCACGGCCACAACGACGAGCAGCACCTGAGCCGCTGGCTCGCGGCGGTCGAGATGGTGATGGCCGTGGAAGGGCAGGCGCGCGCCGCCCGCCAGATCATCGAGACCGCGCGCCACACGGCTGCCCTGTACCTGATGCAGTTCCAGAACATCACGGAGCGAATGCCCCATGGATCGAACACCTGATTTCCTGACGCAGGCGCACGACGAGCGCGACCCCAGTCCCTGGCTGGCGCTGTATCTCGACCAGAGCACGCCGCTGTCCGACAACGTCAAGGCCGCATGGCTGGCCGATTCGAGTTCGGGCTCGCGGCAATACCTGTTGCCGTTCCTGCGGCCGATCGCGCGGCTGACGATCATCCTGATCCAGATCGTGAAGGTGTTCGTGCCGCGCAACTGGTCGCACTCGATGCTGCTGCACCGGTTCCTGGCCTGGGGGCTGAAGCGCTTCGTCTCGCCGGAGGCCAACTGGCTGATCCTTCGGCACTTTTGCCTGGGCTCGCAGGTGCTGGCCTTCATCGGGCGGAATTCGCCGGTTCCGGTGTCCACCAACCCGCTGGAGCCGGCCGACATCGACGCGCTGAAGGACGAGATGTTCCTGAAACACGACCTGAATCTCTTCAACTTCGTGATCCGGCTGAACAAGGCGCTGCGCGACAAGGGCGTGGCGCTTTGCAAGGCGGAAAAGGTCGATTTCTCGATGATCAGGGAACCGGGGCTGCGCCTGGAAGACATGCCACGGGGCAGGCTGAATTTTCTCGACCTGCAGAGCGCCATCGAACTGTTTACGCCGCTCTACCAGCTGATGCTCACCGACAACGATTTCTGGCGCGCGGCCAATTCGCTGCAACTGGACGAAACCATCGGCATCTACACGGCGACGATCCTGGCGGCGCCCGAACATCTGATCCTGGTCAACAACAAGCACCCGCTTGTGCCCCTGTCGACCCTGCGGGCAGGACATCGGCTGGTGATCCACGGGCTGTCCACCGAGATGCTGCACAGCCTGCTCCAACGGATGCAGGCGGCGCAGAAAGCCGGGGAGCCGGAATGTCTCAGCGCCTCAGTGTCGGCGCCGATTGAATCTTGAGTGGGGGTTGCTACCGTGCCTCGGGCGTGCGCCTGGTGGCGCAGCCGATGCATCTAGCGCACTGACGGATTTTTCGGCGGTTCCGGCGTGAAACCCCAGCATGGTACGCAAAGGCAAGTGCGGCGACGCCGCATTTTGGGATCGCGATGGCGATCCCGCGCGCTACAGGCCCAGGCTGGGCCCCTTCGCGATGACCCAGGGGCTGTCCGCGTCCTTTGACAGATCGTCGGCAATCGCGATGATCCCCTGGAGCGACATGTTGTTGCCGCCCCAGACGGCGCGGCCGATGATGTAACTCATGGCGAACTTCGGCCAGGCGGCGAATCTCTTCGCGGTCTCGACCCCGGCGAAATGCACGTACTCACCACATTCATCGGCATCGATGAATCCGGCGTCGAAACTGAGCCGGGCGACGGTGACCAGGCGACCAAGGTCCCAGGCGGCGATCCCCGCAGCGTAGTGCTCGGGGAGATACTGCGGCGTGACAGAGTCGCCGATGACCCGGTAGACCGAGTCCAGGTTGGCGATCATCTCGATGGCCCGGCCTTGAGTTTCTTGGCGGACTTCCTCGCTTGCGCCGGCATACCTTGCGCTGGATCCGATCGCCGTCGCGACATCGCTCTGCCAAGTCTGAGGATTTTCGCTGACGAAGATCGGATAAGCCAACGCGTAAATGGCCTGATGACCGCCGTCCTTCAACCATTTCAGCATGTTGAGCGCGTCTTCCCGGCTCTCGATCGACCATGCTGAACTCAGGCCCTCCGAAACACGATCCTTGCCCAGCCCTGTCGTCAAGCTGTCGCTGAAAGCCATGACCTGCTCGGAATTGATGAGGCCGGCGCGCAGCCCGAGTCGCACGCTTTCGTTCAGGGCCGGGGCATGCGGATTCTTGCGGTATTTCTTTCCCGACAGGGCTTTGAAAAGGGTTTTGATGCCGTTGAAGCTGACCATTTGAATCCTCCGTTCAAATCGCTTTGAAAGTCGCGTTGGCGGCTTTGCGCTTGAGCGTGGATACCAGCACGATGTCCGAAGAGGGTGTCATCTCATCGGCATCGAACTGCGCCTTGACACCTTTGGATGGCGCGACGAACTCCACCTTGTTCTCCTCATCGGTTTTTGTGATCACGACTTTGGTGATGGCTTCGTACCCAAGCGTGATCTCGACGCTCCGGCGAAGACGCAGAAAGCTGTGGCGAGGAAAGGTGATGCTTCTCTCGGCCAGCGTGATCTTGTGGTCCTTTTGGTTGTGCCGCCAGGTCAGCGCGTACATCACGGGGACCTGCAAAATCATGAGAGCGCCCAGACCACGGATGATCAACGCGGCAAGCCCTTCAGGAAGATGGAGTTGAAGCGTTCCAATCTTGAAGTCGTCGACCGCGACGAAGCTCGGGACGACGAAGAACGCGATGCCCGACAGGATGGTGACCACTGCCACCAGATGGGCGTAGCCCGTGCGAAGTGAGATTGTTTGCATGAAATGAGAAGTCCTTCTAGCTAGAGGCCCTTGTTGAATTTATGAGGTCCTGTGTCTTGGCCCTCAAGCTACTGCCAAGCTAACCTCGGTTCGAGATTTTCGATATTGGCCTTTGGTGCAGCGGCGTCATGTTTGTGTTGCGCCGCAACACAATTGGTCGGACTGCGGTCAGGAACCGGAGACGCGGCGCGTGAGCTAAGGGGATCGCTACCAACAGAACGCCATCGTGTGGGCAGGCTCCGATGCTGTGCCCAAACTGATCCTCCTTCGATAGCCCGGAGCCCACAGCAACCGCAATGGTGCTAGTCAGAGCTGGATCTGCTCGATCTTGGCGCCCTGGAGCGACACGCAGGCCTCCACCGCCTTCGCCATCAGGCGCAGCGCGCGCCGACCCCCGACTGATATCAACCTCCAGTGTTCTCGTACTCGTTGACTTGGCAGGCATAGCTGCCGGGCTTCGCTGAACACTGCGAGCCTTCCGGCGCCTTGGCCAAGGGCGAGGCCGTGCACCGTAGGGCCAACATCGAGATGGGCGCTGGTGTGCCGAATCGCACATACAGCCCAGCGCGCCCACGCAACAATGGGAACTCGAGCGACCTGCCGCGAGGCAGACGAGGATGCACAGATTTTCAGGAGACGTTCCATGAAATCCATCCGTCAGGAACCGCCGCGGACCGACGCTGTCGAGCGGGCGGGAGCCAGCGCCACCACGCGCTCTCTGCGAAAAGCGCTGATGGTGCTGGCCGTCGCCGTCGCAGCTCTCGCGAGCGCGATCGTCCTTGTCCTGATTCCGCAACCGATTCCCTATCCGTCGCAGGCGCCGATCGCCTGCAGCGGGACCGAGACGCACGATTCACCCGAGGTCGCGATGGTGCGGCACATGAGCCGCGTTTCAAGGAGCACCGATGACATACCGGATTCCCAGTGTGCGTGAGGCAGGCACCGGACCCGGTGTTGCTTGAGTTTGACGATCTGGGTCACATGGGCCCCGTGACACATCCGGAAGTGGTCAACGACGCCGTGGCGAACTTTCTCTCGCGCAACGCGTTGGTCCACAGCTCCCATTGTTGATGTCAGCCTGAGTTTCGAAGGCAAGCCAGCCCCTCACCCTGCGCGCAGTCTCCGCAGGTAGCAGCGTAGACGCTACAACGCTTGCGCCGTGTGGCGAGCCTTCAGTCCGCAACGAGGTATCGCTTGGCCAGCAAAACGAACTGGCTCCTACGTGCCGGAAGGGTGACAGAACCAAGCCTTCTTCACGTAAGCGCTGCACCAGCCCTTCGCCGCGACGGTCTTGCCTGGAAACAGCAGGCACCAGGTGGGCCGTGGCGTTCGCGGTCGCTCGGCCTCGCTTATCGCAAGACGGGGCTGCCTTCGGGGTCTTGTTATGGCTGTGGCTGACCTGCGTGGGCGCGTGGTTGAATGTGATGACGCAAATCCTTGGAGCGAGCCATGGCGACAACAGATCCCGACAACATGCTCTTCTTCATTCCGGACATCAGCGGTTTCACGAAGTTCGTGACCGAGACCGAGGTGAGCCATAGCCAGCACATCATCAAGGAGTTGCTGGAGTTGATCGTGGACGCCAACCAACTCGGGCTGGAGGTGTCCGAGTTCGAAGGCGATGCGGTGCTGTTCGTTCGTCCCGGCGCGCCGCCGTCGCTGGACGAGCTTCTGGCGCAGGCACGGAAGATGTTCGTGGACTTCCATTCGCACATCAAGCGGATCGAGATCCTGCGCACCTGCGCATGCGGCGCCTGTTCCAGCGTCCATTGCCTGTCGCTCAAGTTCATCGCGCATTTCGGGCCGGCCAGGACCATGCAGGTCAAGGGACATTCGAAATTCATCGGCAAGAGCATCATCGTCGCGCACCGGCTGTTGAAGAATCAGGTGCCCGAGTCCGAGTACCTGCTGGTGAGCGAGGAGACGCTGAACCAGCTGGCCGACGGCACCGCGACGGCCTCGTCGTTCGAGTGTGGCCACTGCAGCTACGACGAGATCGGGGAGGTGGCGTATCGGCACCGTTCGATGGCGCCGTACCTGGCCGAGGCGAAGGCGACGGTCACCGAATCCCCCACATGAAAAGCGCTTCGCCGCGCGTGTGGTCGGGAGTGGGCTCGAGCTGCGAGAGGCTCCTTGGCATCTGGATGACCGGAGTCGGCCTCATAGCTTGAGTTCGCCCCGCGGGAGGGAAGGACAGCAACCCGCAAAGCCGCCGTTCACCACGATGGCAAGTTCAACGCCAAAACACTCAAGGGGCCGGCGGTTCGGTGCGCAAGCTATAGTGCTTGAAACGAATTCGCTCACAGACCTGAACCAGCAACCGTTGGGCCGCCCACAACCATTTCTTCATTCCCCCACCGACGTGAAGTTTCAAGCCAGAGTCATTCCATCCGGCAACGCAACCGCCGTTGTAGTTCCCGCACCTGTCATGGAGGCGCTCGGTTCTGACGCTCGACCGCTCGTCGCAGTCTCGATCAACGGTCACGCCTGGCGAAGCAGGGTTGCCTTGATGCGCGGGCAGTGCTTGATTGGTATCAGCGCAGCCAATAGAACCGCAAGCGGGATAGCCGAAGGTGATCTGATCCAAGTTTTTCTTGAACTCGACACTGAGCCAAGAGTAGTGTCTGAGCCGGCAGATCTCGCGGCGGCGCTGAACAAGACATCGGAAGCGAGATCGGCCTTTGATCGCTTGCCCTTCGGTCTCAAACGCAAGTACGTTACGGCGATCGAAGAGGCCAAATCTCCAGAAACCCGGCAACGCAGAGTTAGCAAGCTCGTCGCTGATTTACGGCAAAGTGCGGCCTAGCCGCTTGCTTCAAACGGACCCGCCTATGGCGGTCCGATTTAGCCGACCGAGCCATGCGGGTCTACGGCAGGGAAAGACTGTCTGCTGTCCTTCGAATTTGGCTGCCGAATGACGGCGGTCGCCGAAACCCGACCTTGGCCCTTTTCTTTGCGAACGGCCGGTCCAACTTCGGAACTTGACCTTCGCCCGAGGTCGTGCTCGCTGTAGAGCTCGTCGAGAACCGCGATCAGGCGGATGGATCGAAGCGATTTCGCCTCGGCCGCGCGCACCATCTCGTCGAAGACGCCCGCAGGGGCATGCAATACAACGAAAAACCGCTCCCCGGGTGGTCGGTCAGGCGGGCGGCTTCGCGAAGATCCATATGCCAGGGCCTCAAAACGAACTACACCGGGATCGTTCCCTCATACAGGTCCAGCACGCCGATGATCGAGATCCCGCCTTCTTGGTCCAGCAATTGTCGCAGTCGGCGCCTAGGATGGCCCAAAAGGTGCATATGGAGACCGCCATTCCGAGGAACCTGCTTGACCGAGTTGCCGACCGACCGACGAGCGTGTGCAGCAAGCCGGACCGCAAGCCAGTCGCATGCTGGAAGGGTTGCGCCAGGTAGCCGATCTGCAAGAGCTCCAAGCGGCGATTGGCGCGCCCGTGTGGGCAGGCGATCCTCGCGTGCGCTGGTTGCAAGCACAGTGCAGACCATTGGAAGTCCGGGAGCAGTTGTCCCGTTGGGACGGCGTCGTGCGCTACGAAAAGTAGCGCAGTTAACGGCGGAGTGGCAACTTTCCGTCAGCGCGATGCGCTCGCGCGAGACTTCGACGTAGCCGCCCTTGGCTAGGTCGGTCAGCAGCCGGCTGACCAGTGCCTTCGAAGCGCCAACTCGGCCTGCCGTGCGCGCCCGAGCCTGATCTGACGCGTACCAGACTGGGGCGAAGGCCTGCCGCAGGCCCGGCTGGCCAGCGGCCGCCTGCTTGAGTCATCTCACAACGACGCCAGGGCCCGCCGGTCAGTATTGAACGTTGGTGCGCCGGGCAGCTCAGGCGCCGCGACCATGCCTTCCACGGGCAGCCACCGCAGACCGTTGAAGGAGGAGAGCCCACGATGAAGTCCCTACTCGGTTTTGCAGAGCGCCGCGGTTCGGCGTTGTTGTTCGCCCGCCCCTTGGTCGGGTTGGCTTGGCTAGGTCTGGCGTCGGCGATGAAACCTTGCATGGGAGCAGCGGTTTTTGCGTTCACGTCCTGGAAGGCTGTACAACATCGACGTTACGCCGTCTCGATTACATGCGTCGCAACCAGGTGGCTGCATATTGTTCTGTTTTTGGTGGCTGGCATGTTGGCTTTTGGCACGGCGCATGCAGATGGCGAATGCCGTTCGCTCAAGCAAGCCATCAGAAGCACGACGCAAGCCGGCTATACCGGCTTGTTCTATGCGAACGAGATCGCCAGCGATGCCAGCGCCTCCGATGGGGTCTCGACTCGCAGCGCGTTGAACTCGCGCGTGCGCGTCGAGCTCGAGGCGATGGCCGCGATGTCCTTGGATGCCGGGACAGTGGCCGAGCGGGCGATGGACAGCGGCGCCATCCAGTCCGGCGAACGAGAGCGATTCGTCGCGCAGCTCCGCCAACGATTGCGCGCCAGTCTGCTGCGCGAGCACGCCGGTGCGTCGTGGCTCGTGCTGCTGGTCAATCCGACGACCCGAAGTGGCGTGCTGCTGGTGCGCAAATACGAGTTTCCCCACGACGGGCTCGATGGGGTCATGAATGGTGCGGAGCAGGCCTGCGTGCGCGAACGGCTCGAGGAGGTCACATTCTGGCCGACCGAACAACCCTCGGTGGCGTCGCTTCTGAACGGACCCGAGCGCCCCGACTGCGGATTCGCCTCACGTGCGGGCGTAGGCTGTGCGGGTCTCGGCAACCAAATTGCACTTGCCGAGTCGGAAGGCGAATCGATCTTCGCAACAGCGCGCGGCACAACGGTGCTGTGGGTCTACACGCTCAATTCGCGCACGGGAAAGGGCCGGGCGCTCCGCGTAGGCCCGGAGGGAACGGCGCTTCTCGACACCTGGCTCTTCAATGCGGAGGCTCGCCAGTGAATCGACACGCCTGCGACCACCGCAGTGGATCGAAAGCTTCGTCATGATCCTTGCCGCATTGGTGCTTCATACACGAGTGTGGTTCGCCGCGCCGCTGGTGGTGTTTGCAGTGCTCGCGCTGACCACTTCCAATCGATGGCAGGCGCTTGCGCTGCCGCAGGTCCTGACTGATATTGAGGCGGCGCTGCCGCCGGCCGATCAGGTGGCCGAGGCGCGTGAGGCATCTCTCTCGCATGTCGATGCGGGCATGCTCGCGCGAACTTACCGTCGCTCCACTCAGTGATTCCCCCGGAAATTTCGCGGATGCCGCAATGCGGCCTATCGATCCAGCCACATGATGAGCGTCGCCGAGCTCCTGCGTGGCAAAAGGAAATCCGAGCGACGCCGACATCGAGAACGCCGTCGGCGGCAGCATCGCGGACGACAACACCATGACGTCGCAGTCTGCGCATTCGAAGATAGGGCAGGCGTCTACAACTCGATACCGACGCTGATCGCCGCAAGATGACCCTGCTTCCCATCCCGGCGCCCCACGCGTCAGACACAATGATCGCTTGGTTCTACATCCTGACCAACGCGGCGCGGATCTTCACCTACGTACCGCAATTGAGGGCGGTTTGGCGCAGCGCTGACGGCGCACGCGACATCTCCCTGCTAACCTGGGGATCCTGGGTCGTGGCCAATGCGACGGCTGTTGCTTATGGGGCCTTCGTCGCCTGCGACCTGTTCTTCACGCTGATTGCGATGCTCAACCTGGTGTGTTGTGCGGCGGTGACCCTGGTGGCCGCTCGGCGTCGGCGAACGTTCGTGGCCGGTCGGGGGCTGCAGGCGCTCAACGGCCCGTGAAAGGTGGGCCCGCGGTGCGACAGCCGAGGTCCGCTAGTGAAGACCTCGTCTGAACGGTAGCTTTGGTGCGCACTCAGTTGCGTCTCTAGAAACGTGCATCCGCTCCAGGAGTTCCGTCCTACCCAAAATGACCTGTATGCGGCCAAGAGCGTGCGTTCGGGGACCGCCCGTGATCGGCAGCAACCGCTGCAAAGCCAGCCTTCGACCGCTTTGATGGGTGGGGCACTGCCCTCCAAGCGGTGGCTCTGGTGAGGTCGAAAATACCTTTTGTATTTCGAGAATTTCCGTGTAGAACAATGCACCTGCATACAAGGACACAATGGCAAAAACTCAGCCGGTCACACTCGAAGAATTGAGCGAATGGATCACCGACAAGGCTCGCAGAACCTCCGGCTGCACGGGCCTCAAGGTGAGCGTTCAGTACAAGCTCGCGAAGTCCGATCACGCCGGAAAGAACTGGGCCGACTCTCTGGTCGTCAACACGGGCGACTGCAGTATCGACGATGCATTTGCCGCGATCGTGAATGCGCAGCGCGACGCTATCGGCCGCTTCCACATCTCGTAGTAAAACCTCCGGCCGAGAGGAGCGGAAAGCGGAGCGCGCAGGCGTTGGATCTCAAGCTCTGGCCCCTGCCAGTGTCAACGCCTCCTGCGATTTTGCAGATTCAACCGCGATGGCCTGTATGATTTTCAGGGTGTCGGCGTCGATGCGCAGCTGCCCTTGCCACAGCGCGGACTTGACCATGCTGATGTCGCCGGGTCGGCCTTTGTGATTGGGCGCGCACAACTCGAAGGCCTCGAGTCGACCTCGAATATCGAGATCGTTCGGAATCTGATTGAGACGGTCGATCGCCTGCGAAATGGTCATGGACATGAGGTGCCTTTCAGGCGATGTGGAGCGTGGAGTGTGCGGCATTCGCAAGCGCGCGTTGTCCTGAATGCCCTTATTTCGCTCCCCCTCGCCTGATCACACGGCCAATGCACTACGATGGGAACGACCTCGGTCTCTGCTGCCAGCGCCGCCTGCGGTTTTTCAATTGTGTGACGCGCCTCGTTCGATCGAACGCGAGCCGTCCTCTGGAACGATGACTTCCCTCATCTCCCGAAAGCCTAAATCTTGACCGATGAATCGACATTTCATGAATCGTCGGGCACTGTCCGTTTCTGGGTGCCGATAGGCGAGCAGCACGTCGGTGCGAGTGTCGGTAAGGAGACACTCCACTATCGCTATCACCCGACCGGGCATAACGACACGCCCCTGTCGACCTTTGCCGACCATCTTCAGGAAATCCATGCCGCGGTGCGCCGCCGGGTCGCCAATGGCTCGGTCGAGCCCGTCATGCTTCGCGATGCGGACTTGCGCGCCTTGCCGACGGCGCCGTAAGCGATGACCCTCGACAAGAACTCCCTCATCCTTTTCCTCCTTCGCGACCGCTCGTCGCAGTTCGACTCCGAGCTGGCCCAGTCCGGCTCGATCTCCAGTGCAACACTGCAAGCGCGCCTGGAAATCCTTCAAGATCAGGGACTCGTGTCCCCCGCTGACACCGTCGCTCCCGGCGCGGGCGATACGGCGACGCCGCAACGACGGCAATACAGCCTGACGACCAAGGGTAGGGCACGGCTTTTCAACGAAGCGGCCCTCGAGATCAATGCCGATGCCACCGCTCGGCGATTTGCACCCCGGCGCCGCTGACATCCTTCGGGGTGCCGGCGCACGGCGTCCGCTTGAAACATTTCTTGGGCGAAAGGTTCTCCCAACTCGCAAGCACCCACGCCTATCGAAAAGCGGGCACGGGATCCGTCGCGCGCTTTCGCGTCCAAAGCGGAAACAGGGTCCAACCGTTGGCGCATGCGTGCTCGAGTACCCGCTTCAGACTGGTTGCCGCCGTTCGCCTTCGCCCCGTCGAATGTCGGCGGCTGACGATTGCAGACCTTGGCACTTTTCACCACGAACGGCCGCTCTACCTTCGGAACTGGACCTTCGCCGACATCGTCGATGAAATCCGGGTTCGGCGATGCGGACTGATCGCCGGTGGCAACGGACGATCAGGACGAAATCACGTGCCGTCACAACTCGTCCGCGCCGGACCGCGCCCTCCCTGCGCAGATGCGCCAAGCTTCCGCCGCCCAGATTGCCAGGGTTTCAACACAACTCGATGGTCTGGCGCAGCAACCCTGATTGCTCGGCACTCGGCCCGACGAGGATCTCGACTTCGCCCGCCTCGAACAAGGGCTGCAGGTCCGGCCCGAGGTAGCTCAACTCGGCCGCCGGCAGCTCCAGGTTCACCGAGCCGGCAACGCCCGGCATCAATCGCAGCTTCGCGTAGCCCTTGAGTTCCAGCAACGGCCGGGTGACACGGCTTAGCTTGCCGCGAACGAACAGGAAGACAGTCTCTTCAGCCTCGCGCGCGCCAACGTTACGCAGTCTGACGCTGATCTTCAGCGCGTCCTGCTCGCACACGCGCCGCGGCTCGACCTGAAGCTCGTCGTAGAAAAACCGGCCGTAAGTCAAGCCGTGGCCGAAGGCATACAGCGGCGTATTTTCGACGTCCTGGTACTTGCTCGTGAAGTAGTCGGCGGGATTTATCGGCCGGCCGGTGGGACGCTGGCCGAAGTAGATCGGCAGCTGTCCGACGGCGCGCGGCCAGCTCATCGGCGTGCGACCGCCAGGCGTTGCCCGGCCCGTGACCACGTCGGCGATCGCGTGGCCGGCTTCGACGCCGAGGAACCACGCAGCCAGCAGCGCATCGGCGTGCTCGGCCAGCCAGGGGACGACGAGCGGGCGGCCCGAAAACAAGATCGCGACGACGGGGATGCCGAGCGCGTGTGCACGTGCCGTCACCGCTTCGGCCAGAGCCTGCTGTCGACCGGGAAGCGCGGGCGTGGCGCGGCTCGCCGCCTCGCCACTCATCGTGGCACGCTCGCCCAGGCACAGCAGGACGGCGTCGACGCCGTCGCACAGCGCGACGGCAGCTTCGATGCCACCGTCGTCGATGCCCTCGATGGCGACGCCGGGTGCATGGCGTATGTCGGTCTGCGGCAGCGCGGCGCGCAAGCCGGCAAGCACGCTGACGGCCGGCTCGTGTTCGCCGGCACCCCACCACGGGCCTTTCATCTCGGTGCTTGCGTCGGCCAGCGGGCCGATGACACACAGTGCCTTCGCCGCAGCAGGCAAGGGCAGGGTGTCCCGCTCGTTCTTCAGCATGACGACGGCCCTGCGCCCGACGTCGCGCGCCAGCTTGTGCCGCTCGGCGACAACCGCCGCGAGTTCCGGTGTCGCGCCGCGACGGTAGGGGTCGTCGAACAGGCCGAGCTGCTCCTTGAGTCGCAACACGCGGCGCACGCTCGCGTCGATCTCTTCGATCGTCACCCGTCCCCGCTCGAGCGCGATCGGCAGACCCTTGCGATACGCGTCGGCCATCATGTCGATGTCGACGCCGGCCTTCAGCGCCAGTACCGCGGCATCGACGAGATCGGCCGCGACGCCGTGCTTGATCAATTCCGCGATCGCGTTGTAGTCGCTGACGATGACGCCGTCGAAGCCCATCTCGCCGCGCAGCCAGTCGCGCAGCAAGGGGATGTGCGCCGTCATCGGCACGCCGTTGAGATCGGTAAAGGCGGGCATCAGCGTCGCGACGCCGGCGCGGACCGCTGCTGCGAAGCCCGGCAGATGCACCTCGCGCAAGGTGCGCTCGGAGATGTCCACGGCGGCGTACTCCCGCCCCGCGGTGACTGAGCCGTACGCGACGAAATGCTTCGCACAGGCGGCCAGCGATTCGGCCGATGACAGATCGGCCCCCTGGAAACCGCGCACCTTGGCCTGCGCGATGCGTGCGTTCAGCCAAGGATCTTCGCCGGGTCCTTCCGCGGTGCGGCCCCAGCGGGAATCGCGCGATACATCGAGCATCGGCGCGAAAGTCATCGCCAGGCCTTCGGCAGCGCCTTCGCGCGCGGCCTCCCGCGCCGTGCGCTCCCAGAGGTCTTCGTCGAAGGTGCCCGCCTCCGCAAGCGGGATCGGAAAGAGCGTGCGATGGCCATGAATGATGTCCAGGCCGATCAGCAGCGGAATGCCGAGCCGTGACTTCTCGACGGCCAGTCGCTGCATCTCGTGCGTGGGGCCGGCGCCGACCATGTTCAGCAGATTGCCGACGGTGCCGTCGATGATCGACTGCGTGGAGTCCCCCGCAAGCACCGGCCCGGTGACCGTGTAGCTGGAGGCAGTCATCGTCAGTTGACCCAGCTTTTCGGCTAGCGTCATCCGGGCCATGAGGATATCGATGCGACTCATCAGGGATTTCGAATAGAACCCAAGGGGGCCTAATGATGGCATGCTGCGGGGGGCGATCGGCCGCGTGGCGCCGATGATTCCGTGAAACCAAACGTGACACTCAGGGCGACAACGAAAGGAGCCGTTCGTGTTGAAGGATGACAGGAACCCGAGGGCGCTGGCAGCCCTGCCCGATGAAGCCTTGATCGACGCCGTGCAGCGGCAGACCTTCCGCTATTTCTGGGACGGTGCGGATGCCGCCAGCGGCCTGGCGCTCGACCGTCGCACGCTCGTCGGCCCCACAGGCGAAGATCTGGCCGACGACAGGGTCGCGGTCGGCGGCACGGGCTTCGGCATCATGGCCTTGATCGTCGCGGTGGAGCGCGGCTGGGTCACGCGGGACGCAGCGCTGGAGCGCCTGGGGCGCATGCGGGACGCCCTCCTGCGCGCCAAGCGCTACCACGGCGCCTTCCCGCACTTCATGGACGGGGCGAGCGGCGCGACGATCCCGATGAGCCCCAAGGACGACGCGGGCGATCTGGTCGAGACCTCGTTCCTCTGCATGGGCCTGCTCTGTGCGCGCCAGTATTTCAGCGAGGACACGACCGCGGCGCGCCGGTTGCGCAGCGACATCGACACGCTGTGGCACGACGTCGAATGGAACTGGTTCACCCAGGGCGGACGGGACGTCCTGTATTGGCACTGGAGCCCGAACCACGGCTGGGCGATGAACCATGAAGTGCGCGGCTGGAACGAGTGCCTCATCACCTACCTGATGGCCGCGGCCTCGCCGCGCCATGCGATCGATCCGCGGGTCTACCACCGAGGCTTCGCGTCGGGGCCCGGCTTTCTCAACGGCCAGTCGTACTACGGCGTCGAGTTGCCGCTGGGCATGCCGTACGGCGGCCCACTGTTCTTCACGCATTACTCGTTCTGCGGACTCGATCCGCACGGCCTGAAGGATCGCTACGCCGACTACTGGGATCTCAACTGCCGCCACCTGCGGATCAACCGCGCGCATTGTGTCGCCAATCCACAGGGCTACAAGGGCTACGGCGAATCTTGCTGGGGCCTGACCGCCAGCGACGACCCCGACGGCTACCTCGCGCACGCCCCGGACACCGACAACGGCACCATCTCGCCGACGGCGGCGCTGTCCAGCCTGCCGTATGCGCCCGCCGAGGTGATGCAGGTGCTGCGGCATTTCCTCACGGTGCATGGCGCGCGACTGTGGAGGGACTACGGCTTCGTCGATGCCTTCTGCGCGCAGCGCGGCTGGTTCGCAAACACCTTTCTTGCCATCGACCAGGGCCCGATCGTCGTGATGATGGAGAACCATCGGACGGGCCTTCTGTGGAAACTGTTCATGAGCGTGCCCGAAGTGCAGGCCGGGCTGCGCGCCTTGGACTTCAGCAGCCCGCATCTCGGGTCGCCTGCACCGTGACCTTCAGCGTGGCGAGCCAGCAAGACCCGGCGTTCGAGTCCTGGCTCGAGAGACAGCTGTCCCATTCGGCGAGCGCGATGCTGTCAAGTATCTCGCCGGTGTCGATCGTCAAGCATCGCCCAGGCTTCGGTCAGACCATACGGCCGATCGCCGGCGCCATCGTCGCCTCGCCCGTACTCGGCGGCTACGACCCGGACCCGGACTACTTCTTTCATTGGTTCCGAGACTCTGCTGTCGTCATCGATGCACTGCGCCTGCTCTACGTCGACCGACGCATCGGCGACGAAGCCCTGCAGCATCTGCGCGATTTCACCCGCTTCAGCCTTGCCTTGAACCGACTCGACGGCCGCGCGGATGCCGCGGTGCCCGACCGCAGAGCGCGAGTGGACCCCGACTTCCTGCAGTGGCTGCGCGAGGACCGTGATCTCGCGGGCGCCCACGGCGATGCCGTCGCCGCCGAGACGCGGGTGAACCCCGACGGTACGCTCGATGTCCTCCGATGGGCGCGCCCCCAGCACGACGGGCCGCCATTGCGCGCGATGGCGCTGCTGCGCTGGGCGGCCGGCGGGAACCTCGACGCGGCCCTGCTGGCGGAGGTCACGCCGCTGATCCGTTTCGACATCGACTTCACGCTGCGTCACTGGCGCGAGCCGTCATACGACATCTGGGAGGAGGAACTCGGCCACCACTACTACACACTGCGCGTCGCAGGGGCCGCGCTGGCCGAAGGCGCGGCATGGCTGGAGGGCTTGGGCGACACGGCGCAGGCGCAGCGCTGCCGGGAGGAGTCGCGGGCCGTGCGGCGCCTGCTCGACGACTACTGGGTAGACGAACGAGACGAACGGTCAGACGATCGCGACGCGACGCGCGGCTACTACCGTTCACGCGTGCTGGCGGACGGCCGGCCCAGTCCGAAGGCGCTGGACATCGCGGTGATCCTGTCGGCGATCCACAGCCTCGGCACCGAGGCCGCGCGCTGCGCGGCCGATCCACGCATGCCGGCCGCGCACGGACCGGCCGATCCGCGCATGCAGGCCACGCTGGCGCGACTCGACGCGCTGTTCGATGCGGCCTATCCAATCAACCACGGCCGTGCCGCAGGCCGTGGCGCGGCGATGGGTCGGTACGCCGGCGACGTGTACTACTCGGGCGGCGCGTACTACTTCTCGACGCTCGGTGCCGCCGAGTTCTGTTTCCGCGCCGCGGCGATGGGCGGCGATGCACGCCATTGGCTCGAGCGCGGTGACGCCTACCTCGCCACCGTACGTGCGTACACGCCGGCCGGTGGTGATCTGTCGGAACAGTTCGACCAGTGCAGCGGCGCGCAGACCTCGGCGAAGCAACTGGCCTGGAGCCACGCCGCGTTCATTTCGTGTGTCTCGGCGCGCCGCATCGCGGCCGCCGCTTGTCAGGCGCCGCGGTGGCGATGAGCGCGAGGCCAGAGAACCGTGTCGAGCCGGCTGCAAGGACCGGTGTCTTCCGTCAGGTCAGCGAGTTGCTCGGCGCCTTGCGAGTGTCGCCGGTCGCGAAAACGCTTGTCGCGCTGATGGGCGCGATCGTCGTGGTCGTCGCGCTCACGGCGTATGGGCAGATCGAGCTCAATAGCTGGAACAAGCCGTTCTACGATGCGATCTCGCGTCGCGACCTGAGCGAATTCGTCGTGCAGGTAGGCGTCTTCGCGGTCATTGCGGGCGTGCTGCTGGTCTTGAATGTCGCGCAGAGGTGGCTGGGCGAAACCTTGCAGCTGAAGCTGCGCGAGGCCGTGGTCAATGACCTCGTGGGGCTGTGGCTGCAGCCGCGCCGGGCGTTCTGGCTCCAGGCCAGCGGCCCGATGGGGGCCCATCCGGATCAGCGCATGCACGAAGACACGCTGAAGCTGTGCGATCTGTCGGTCGCCCTCGGCGTGGGTCTGTTGCAGGCAGCGATGCTGTTCGGCAGCTTTGCGAGCGTGCTGTGGGTCCTCTCCAAGGACTTCAGCCTCTTCTTCGACGGCAAGGACCATGTGTTGCCGGGCTTCATGTTGTGGGCGGCGATTGCCTATGCGGTCGCCGGCTCGCTGGTCACCTACTGGGTCGGCAACGGCCTGATCTCGCGCAACGCCGAGCGCTACGCGCGTGAAGGCGAATTGCGCTTCTCGCTGACGCGCATCAACGAGCATCTCGACGGCATCTCCCTGGCTGGTGGCGAGGCCGACGAGAAGCGTCGCGTCGCCATGCATTTCGGCGACGTCTTGCGCGCCACATCGCGCGTGGTGCTCGGGCTGACCAACCTGACCTGGGTCACCGCGGGCTTCGGCTGGGTCACCATCATCGCGCCGACGCTGGTGGCCGCACCCCTCTACTTCTCGGGGAAGGTTTCGTTCGGTGGCTTGATGATGGCTGCCGCGGCCTTCACGCAGGCGCAGTCGTCGCTGCGCTGGTTCGTCGACAACTTCAGCATGATTGCCGACTGGCGCGCCACGCTGCTGCGTGTCGCCGACCTGCGTCGGATGCTGGCGTCCGATCTGGAGGCACAAGCAGGCGGCAGTCGCATCGCCTATGAGGAGAGCGAAGCCGGGGCGCTCGCGATCGAAGCGCTCGGGGTTCGCTCCTGGACCGGCCACGATCGGCTGGACGCCCCGGGTCTCGTCGTGCACCGCGGTCAGCGCGTCTTGATCCTCGGCACACCGGGCACCGAGAAGACCTTGCTGTTCCGGGCGCTCGCGGGCCTCTGGCCCTGGGGCTCCGGCACCGTGCGCCGGCCCGTCGGCGAGACGATCCACTACATGCCGCGCGGCACGCCCTACATTCCCCGCGGCACGCTGGCCGAAGTGCTGTCGTATGCGATGGAACCGTCGAGCTACCCGAGAGAAGCCATGGTGGCCGCACTGGCGAGTGTGGGCCTCCAGCGTTTGGAACCATTGCTGAACAAGACGGGTCGCTGGGAGAGCGAGCTCAGCATGGACGAGCAGTTGCGGCTGGGCTTCGCCCGCGTGGTGCTGCAGGCACCGCCCTGGTTGGTGATGGACGAAGCCTTCGGCGCGTTCGACGACGACACGCTCGAACTCATCATCGACGTGCTGGGCAAGCTCACGCACACGGGCATTGTCCACATAGGCTCGGCCGGAGAGGCGCACGACCGGCTGTTCACGCAGGTGGTGCATCTGGTCAAAGCGCCGAACGCCGTGCCCGAGGAGCAGCGACCATGAGACACCCCGAGTCAACCGTCAGTCGTGCGCGTCGCGCTCTCATGCGGCTGATTCTTGCGCTGCCCGCGTGGGCCTGGGCGGCGGATTTCGGATTCCGACCACCGCGCGATCCTGACGATGCCACCGCGGCGGACCTGATGCGAGATCTGGCCCAGCGCATCTTGCCGGTGTACCAGGAGGCGGACACCGATGTCTTCCTGGCCAACGTGACCGCTCTGCAGATCGTCGGCGGCGCCTACCGTGCAGCCTACGACAGCAGCGGGTCCCTGCGCCGCCGCCGCCAAGGCAAGCCGTTCGACGACCTGGTCGAGCGTGCGATCCTCGACGGCATCTATGCGCATGCGCGCGCACTCGAAGCGGACGAGCGCCTCGGCTTCGCCGAAGCCTACGCGCGCTCGTTCCAGGAACTGGTGTCGCCGCTCGACAACGCGCAAGCCCAGGCCATCATGGCGCGGCTCGAAACCCCGCTGGCGGTGTATCGAGAGCCGCTGCGTCAAGCTTTCGATCTCTGGCGCGCGAAGGGCAGCCTCCCGGAGGCCGATGCTCTGGCGCTCGTGCGAACCTGGCTTTCGTACCAGTCGCGTCGCAGCTTCGGTGCACTGCTGCCCGAATTGTTCGCGGCGGAAAACCGCAACCGCTACGTGGCGGAGGCTGACGTCAGGATTCCCGTGCGCGCGGGTGTCATCCATGCGAGCCTGGTTCGGCCCGGCCGCACGAATGGCGCCCTGCCGGCGCTGCTGCGCTTCACGCTCGATCCCGCCGAGGACGACGCCCAGCGCAGCGCCGTCAAAGGCTACGTCGGCGTCACGGCGTACGTGCGCGGACGCACGCCCGACGGCAAGGGCGCCGTGTGGCCGTTCGTTCGCGACGGCGAAGACGCCGCCGCCGTCATCGACTGGATTGCCCGGCAGGCGTGGAGCGACGGCCGCGTCTGCATGCTCGGCGACGGCTACTCCGGCTACGCCGCCTGGGCCGCCGCCCGTAGGAGACCGGCGGCACTCAAGGCCATCGCCACGATCGCGCCGATGGCGCCGGGCATCGACTTCCCAATGGCCGGACAAATCTTCCGCAACGCCATGGTCCGCTGGGCGCAGGAGCACGCGAATGGCGAGCCCCCGCGGGCCGACGTCGACGCCGACCCGGACACGATATGGCAGGCACTCGACGCGCGCTGGCATCGTGGCGATCGCCCCTACTGGGACGTGGACCGCGTCCTGCTGGGCAGGCGCAGCAGGCTGATCCGAACCTGGCTGACGCACCCAAGTCACGATCGCTACTGGCAGAAGTTCTTGCCGTCGGCGGAGCAGTTCGCGCGAATCGACATCCCGGTGCTCAGCTTCGCCGGCTACTACGGCGCCGACGCCGGCGCGCTCTACTTCCACCACGAGCATCGTCGCAACCGGCCGCAGGCCGACACGACGCTGCTGCTCGGCCCCTACGACGCGGTCTCGATCCGGCTCGGCACGGCGGCAACGCTGCGTGGCTACACGCTTGACCCTGTCGCACGCGTCGACCTGCCCGAGTTGCGCTACCAATGGCTCGACCACATCCTGAAGGGCACGAACAAGCCTTCTCTGCTGATGGATCGCGTCAACTACCAGGTGATGGGCGCGGACCAGTGGCGCCATGTGCCGACGCTGGACGCGCCGCAGCGCCCCCGGCTGCGCCTTTACCTCGACAACACCCGCGAGCGCGACGACCCGCACCGCCTGTTGCCGTCGCCGTCCGAAGGCGGTGGCAGCGCGCGGCTCTCGGTCGATCTCGCCGATCGACGTGACGTGCGCATCCCGTGGCCGGACGCGCTGCGCGTGAAGCAACTGCCGACGCGCAACAGCATCAGCTT
The DNA here is from genome assembly GCF_056403395.1 of Variovorax sp. P2_H12. Lineage (NCBI taxonomy): Bacteria > Pseudomonadati > Pseudomonadota > Betaproteobacteria > Burkholderiales > Comamonadaceae > Variovorax > Variovorax sp. P2_H12. Next base: position 29,438 of record NZ_JBFUFO010000010.1, read on the forward strand.
TGTCAGTGATCCGCTCTCGGAGGACACCGAGATCGTCGGCAGCCTGCGCGGCGTGTTCGACATCACGCCCTCGCGGCAGGACGTGGACTTCAACATCTCGCTGTACGAGCAGACGGAAAGCGGCGAATACCAACTGCTGTTCGATCCCTACGACTTCCGCGCCAGCTACGCAGGCCATCGCGTGCGTCGCCGGCTTCTTCGGGCCGGCGAGCGTCAGCTGCTTGCGTTCACCGCCGAACGCGTGACGGCTTGCAGGCTTGCGGCGGGCAGCCGCATCGTGCTGCTGATCGGCCTCAACAGGCGCCCCGACCGGCAGATCAACTACGGCAGCGGCAAGGACGTGAATTCGGAAACCATTGCCGACGCAAGGTGGCCTGTGCGCGTGCGCTGGCATACGCACAGCTACGTCGAGATCCAGACCGGCAAGTCTTGATTGCTCATCGTGTCGTCGGACCTTTGTCGTTCACGGCGCCGATAACGACGCCTTCGTAAGGCGCCATCACCAGGGGCCCCTTGATGAACTCGGCGCGCGCAGGATCGGTCGATGCCAGCACGATCGGCTGGCGCGGCATCAACGCCGGCGAAATCGGCGCCGAGGTGGCGCCGAAGTTGAAGAGCACCACCAGCCGCTGTCCTTCGCCGTTGCGCGCATAGGCGAGCACCTCGTCCTCGGTTTCAAGCGCTTCATAGTTGCCTCGGTTCAGCGCAGGCTGCGCGCTGCGCAACGCGATGAGGCGCCGGTAGAGCGCCAGCATCGACCCTGCGTCGTGTGATTGCGTTTCCACATTGTGCGTGGGCCAGTCGGCCGCCAAGCGCAGCCACGGCGTACCGGTCGTGAAACCCGCATGCTCTGCGGCGCTCCACTGCATGGGTGTTCGCTCCGGATCGCGACCCAGGCCCATGCCGGACTTGTTCTTCTCGAACGGGTCCTGCACTTCATCGGCGGGAATGGCGACGTCCGTCATGCCGATCTCGTCGCCGTAGTAGATTGTCGGCGTGCCGCGCAGCGTGAGCAGCAGCATGGCCGCGAGCCGCGCCATCTGTGGCCCGACGCGGCTCGCAATGCGGGGTTTGTCGTGGTTGCCCAGCACCCAATTCGGCTGGGCGCCGGCGGGCAAGGCGGCTTCGTAGTCGCGCACAAGGCGGTCGATGCGCGCCGCCTGCCACTCGGTCGCGATCAGCTGAAAGTTGAAGGGCAGTTGCACGCCTTCGAGCACCCCTTCGGCGTTGAGTCCGTAGTAGGCGACCAGGCGCGTGAGCGGCAGGTAGAGCTCGCCGATCAGCACGCGTGACGAGCGTGTGTCGCTGAACGCGTCGACCACGCGGCGCATCTCGGCCACGATCGGTTGCACCTCCGGCAGGTCCGTGTTGTAGAGCATCAACCAGCGGTGAAATGGGTCCTGGCCCTCGACGAAGTCCGGATTCGGCGGGTTGTCGCGGAACTGCGCGTCCTTGATGATTTGAGAGAGCACGTCGACGCGGAATCCGTCGACGCCGCGCTGAAGCCAGAAGCGCAGCACCTCGTACATCGCGGCTCGCACGTCGGGGTTGCGCCAGTTGAGGTCGGGCTGCTCCTTCAGGAACGAATGGCAGTAGTACTGGCCGGTGGTCGGATCGAAGGTCCAGGCCGGGCCGCCGAAGTTGCTGAGCCAGTTGTTGGGCGGCCCGCCGCCCGGCGCCGGGTCGCGCCAGATGTACCAGTCGCGTCGCGGATCGCTGCGTGCGCTGCGGCTCTGCACGAACCACGGATGACGGTCCGACGTGTGGTTGGGCACGAAGTCCAGGATGAGCTTGAGCTCTCTCGCGTGGGCCTCCTGCACCAGCGCATCGAAGCCGTCCAGCGTGCCGAAGCGCGGATCGATGTCGCAAAAATCGGAGATGTCGTACCCGAAGTCGGCCATCGGCGAGGGATAGATCGGCGAGATCCAGACGGCATCGACGCCGAGCGAGACCAGATGATCCAGCCGGGCGCGGATTCCGTCGAGGTCTCCGATGCCATCGCCGTTGCTGTCCTGGAACGAACGCGGGTAGACCTGATAGACGATTCCGCACTTCCACCAGTCGTCGGCTGACATCTTGATCCTCTCATGCTCGGTTTCGAGAGGGTCCATTGTCTCCAGAAAGTGTGCAGGGCATCACCACGCTGTGGCCAATACCTTTCCAGACGTCGTCGGGCCGCGACGACGCCGCGCGCCAGCAACGGACTATGTCTGCACTACCTTGAGACCGGTCGTCGATCCTGAGGCCTCTTTGGCACCTGATGAACGGAGTCGGCCTCACAGCGTGAGTTCGCCGTCCGGCCCGGAAGGACCGCAACCGCTGCAGATCCGCCGTAACTCGCGCCCCGTTGTTTGCGATCAAGCATTTGTCCGCAAGGGTCGGAAGAAGGCGCGCGGACCCTCGACCAGCAATTTAGTTTGCCCCAGCGCGGCCGAAGTGTCCGCCGTGTGGAAGCTCGGTCCAACGCTGTACGTTGAAGAAGCGTTCGGCCCATTCACGTGGCGGCGGCCGGACGTCTTCACGATAGCTGCCTTGCGACGCCTGCCCCGGGCGGCTCGTGCGCCTTTGGCTCTTCCCATACCCGGCTTATTGGAGCTTGGTAAGGCGCTCCTCGGCCACGTCCGCCGCTTCGGATTCTGGATACGCCTCTACGACGTCTTGAAGCGTCCGGCGGGCCGCTTTGACATCCATGAGTTCTACTTGGCAATCGGCCACAGACAACAGCGCGTCGGGTGCGCGCAGATGGCTGGGCTCGGCCGTCACCAGCGCCCGGAAATTGACTTCAGCATCCAAGTAGTTGTGCAGGGCGTACTGGACATTGCCCAGCCAAAACAGCGCAGAAGGCTTGTATCTGCTTTGGGGGTAATGCTTGATGAAAGCCACAAGGCCATCTTGTGCTTGAGCAATGTCGCCTTCGCGAAGGGTGGCAAGCGCCACTTCAAACTCGTGCTTCTCGGCTGGCCCGACGACAAACTGCTGGCCATCCACCAAGACCATGGTCGACTCGACATTGCGCTCGCGAGCGCTCCTCTGTACCGTGCCCGTCCGGCTTCGCTGCATATCGGCCATGCCATGGGCCAGCTCCTCGTTTTGTCCGCGCACGATTGCCACTTCGTTGCGCAACTCCTCCATCTGGTTGGAAAGATCGAGCATGCTGCGACGAAGCTGGACATTGTCCTCATTGGCTTTTCTCAGGTCATCTGCGACGCGCTGCTGGGAATTAGAGACCCTTTGTCGCAACTCGATGGCGCTCGCGGCTGAAAGGGCATACAGGCCATGCCCCACGGTGCAGCCCATCGAGCACGCCACGCCCGCGCCCATCAATGCAGCACCTACCCGACGGCGAAAGTCGCCGCCTAACAAAGCCCAGAACATCACCCCCAAGACAGTCAGCGGGGCCAGGCCCAGCCCAGCAAGGCCGCTCGATATGCCGAGCGCGCTGGGCGTGCTCGATCCGGACATATTCGTTCCTCCAAGGCGGTTGTCAATTAGATCCTGAAGGAAACAGACTTAGGTCAGTAGGGTCATGACGCCCTTGCTCCAGGTTTGGCGTGCAGGGGTTTACCCAGCGAACAAACCGCCGCTGTGGCCATGACTTCGCGTTTCGCGAGAAACCCTTACCCCGAACTTCGTCATCGCGTTCGGCGCTCACGTCAACTGGCAGTCCGAATCGGCCCAGGACGTCGTCAGCCGCCCCAAGTACCGGTTCAGACTGGTTGCAGCCGTTCGCTTGCGAACCGTGGATGTCGCAGATGGGCCCCGAGCAGTCCTACGTCTCGTCGACCTGAACTTCCGCTTCTCTGGCGAGACCGGTCGTTGGCATTGACGAAGCGGAGTCGGATCCGAAGCCACATAAACTGCACATGCCCAACGCGATCCCTATCGCCGAGCTGGCTGCATGGCCTGCGCTCGCGCATTCATGGTGAATTCGACGATGTGAACGTCATCGACGAAGGGCCTTCATGCCGGTGGTTTCCTCGCGGTGACATATTTGTCGATGTGCTCATGCAGGATCCGGCGGATCTCGAGGATGGCCTGCGGGTTCTCCTGCACGCTGTGCCAGGAAACGATGACCCGCTCCGACTGTGCGCCGACGAGGTGCGAGCTGGTATAGGGCACCACGCCATCGGTGGAATCGAGCAGGTCGCCCTCGGCATTCTCGCGTCCAATGATCGAGTGGTACCGCACCGCCGGATCGATGGGCAGCGCGGAAGACAGCCGAACGAAGGGATTGCGATCACTGAGGTTATCGATGCTGTTGGGGATACGCAGCGGCGGCTTTCCACTCTCGGGCGGCCGCAGCCGAGTGGCCATGCGGGTCAGGTCTCCGACCTCGTCCAGCATCGCCACCGGCAGCGTCACGAGGTTGGCGGCGTAGCGTGCCAGCCGGTTCTCGGCGAAGGACGTCCCACGGTGGGGCGCCGCGATGAAGATCGCGCGGCTGACCTTCGGCTGTGGGTGAAACTCCAGGTAGTCGCCCATCTCACTGCGAAATGCCTTGTCGTATGCGCGGCGACTGCGCACATCGGGCGGCAGCGTCTCCCACATCTTGTCACCCGAGTCGGACACCAGCAATCGCGCGAGCACGCCGCCCATGCTGTGGCCGACCAGTACGATGTCCTTCGAAGCCAGGGCCGTCCCTTGCGGGTCGTAGTGCGCCAGCGTCGTATCGAGGGCCTGCCGGATGTTGTGCAGGTTCAGCGCCAGCGGCGCGTTGGTCGGGTAGTACACCTGCCAGATCTGGAAATTGCGCCGCAGCGTGTCGTCGCCCATCACCTCGTTGGCCACGTTGACCCAGGCCTCGGGGCTGCTCGCCAGCCCGTGGAGCATTACCACGATGTGACGCTTCGGGTCGTAGGGCTGCATCAGCTGGATGCGTGGGCGCACGATGCCGTCGCTCAGTCCGAACAGGCTGCTCAGGGCCTGGGTCGAGAATCCGGAGCGGGCGAGCCACAGCCCGTAACCGGCGGTGAAGTTCGCGGTCAGCGGCACGGTCTCGCCGGCAAGCGTGGCCTGCGCTCTCTCGTACGGGTCGTACAACGCCAATTCGACCTTGCGCGTCTCCATCACCTCCTGCAGGTTCTTCCCTCCAAAGCGCATCAGTGCGGTGATCGCGGGATAGCGGTTCTCCACGAAGGGAATCGACTTCGCGGTGGCGTCCGGCTCCGGGAGAACAGCCACCAGGGCGGCGCCAAAGCCGTCGCGCTGGTAGGTGTTGCGCAGTCCCGAGAAGCGCAACGAGGTGGCGGCCACGAGTTCCTCGGGCTGGCGCGTTTCGCGCCCGGGCTCCGATGTCTCGAAGTGGACGGACAGGCGCCAGCCGATGACGTCGCCCCACCAGTCGCGCGTGCCGGTGCGCCCGCTCGCGTAGTTGCGGAACAGGCGATCCATCGCCTGCTGCACCGCGTAGTTGTAGTAGTCGCGCACCTGCGTTTGGCGTTCCTCGAAAGCGCGGTCGCCCGGTCGGCGGTCGGTGAAGAAGAGGTAGGCCCACGCGTGGCGCGCGGTCTCGATCCAGGCGTCCAGTTCCGCATCCGGCGCGGCCGCCGGGACTTGCTGCTGTTGTACGGATGCGCTGCCGGCCGCGAGCGCGGCCTCCAGCCAGAGTTCCGACAAGGTCGAGAGACGTTGCTCGTCGGTGATGCCGGGCGCCTGCGCCAGCAGCTTGCGGCAGGCTTCAGGGTCGCCGCGGCAGTCGGTGATGCCCACGATGCGCAGTACCTCCCGGGCCGAGAGGCTGAGGTGGCCGGTGGTCAGCGCGTCGCTGCGGCGCTCGGCAAGGTAGCCCGATGGCGACACCGAAGACACACTCACGACGGCGCAGCCGCAAAGCAGGCAGGCCGTGGCCAGCAGCATCGCGAAGGCCGCGAAGCGGCGGCCTCCGTGCGCCATGGTCGGCGCACCCGGCCGAACGCCTATCGGGGACCATATCTTCACTGAGTCGCTCCTTTCATTCCTGGAATGCCGCGCCGGATGGCCTGCGAGAACTGCGGATCGGCATCGGACGCCTCGGCCCGCGCGGTGATGCGGCCGGCGGCACGCAGCACCGCCAGATCGCCACCGGCGGCCAATCCGCCGATGTGCTGCAGGTATTCGGGCAGGTAGCCCGAGGCCAGCAGGCGCCAGTCCAGTGGCAGGCCGCCCAAGATGTGCTGCGCCATCTCGAACACAAGGGTCGTGCAGTTGGCCGTCAGGGTGTCGTAGAAGCGCGGATGCTCCAACAGCTGCGCAGCGCTGTCGAGGTAGGCGAGGAACAGCGCGCGCCGGGCCTGCGGTGTCATCGCGAGGCGGTACAGGTACACATCCTCCCCGCGCACGTTGGTGCGCACGCGCATGATGTCGCGCTCATCGGCGGCCACGAGTCCGAGCTCGAAGCGCTTGAAGAAACCTGCGATGGCCGAAAACTGCTCGTGCCGCTCCTTGCGGATCTCGAGGGAGAAGGCCAGGTAGTCGGTGCCGCCGCGTCCGTCGTCGAAGCCGAACGACACCAACGTATGGGCGATGGCCGGACCCATCCAGTACGAGAGGGCCAGGTCCACGCTGGCGAGACGGTCCAGATCGTAGCCGCGGGTTTCCCAGCGCGCGTCGTAGTTCGTGTCGCTGCGCCAATCGAAGTTGCGAACGTTCTCCAGCGTCACGATGGTGCCGCGCACCTGCGGATGAAGCTGGCGTGCCACGTCGTCGGCCCAGTCGCGTGAATCGGAAGGAACGATGCGGACCCACCACGCCAGCAGCAGCGCGAAGGCCACGCCATAGGACAGCAGCGCGCGCGGGGCTTGACGCCGCCAGAGCAGCACCACGGCAGCCGTGGCGAAGACGGCCCACAGCGCGCAGACGATGGTCCGGGGCACCGGCGATAGCTGCAACTGGTAGTGCAGGGCCAGAACAGCCCACAGGCCGGAGGCGAGCAGAAGCAGCGTCGCGAGCAGCCGTGCGACGACGGCACCCGCGAAAAGGACGGCGCGCATCATGGAATTCGTGAAGTCCTCGTTGGTGCTCCGTGCTGCCGAGGCTCGGCACCTCGCGATGTGTTTCGTGGCATTCAGGGCTCGATCAGCTTGTTGCGAATCGCATAGCGCACCAGCGAGGCGGTGGAACTGATGCGCAACTTGCTCATGGCGGCAGCCCGGTGCGCCTCCACCGTCTTGGCGCTGATGTGCAGCATCTCCCCGGCGGTCCGGCTGCTGTGGCCTTCCGCGATCAACTGGATGATTTCCTTTTCCCGCGGCGTCAGGACTTCGGGAATGCCGGGGTCTGACAGCGGGGAAAGGTAATGCGCGAGCAGCGCTTCGTTCACCTGGCCCGTGAAGAAGGGCTTGCCCATCGCCAGCGCGTCGAGCGCCGCAAAGAGCAGTTTCTCGGTATCCGACTTGACCAGGAATCCCCGCGCGCCGGCCGCGAGCACTTCGCGGATCACCAGGTCGCTCTCGTGCATGGTGAAGACCAGCACCTGTGTCTTGGGAGAGCGGGCGCAGATCTTGCGCGTGAGTTGCGCGCCGTTCATCAACGGAATGCTGTAGTCGACGATGGCGAAGTCCGGCTCTTCGGCCGTCGCATGGCGAAGCGCCTCGAGCCCGTCGGCGGCCTCCGCGACGACCTGCCAACCGGGTCGGCTTTCGATGAAGGAGCGAAGGCCCCGGCGAACCACGTCGTGGTCGTCCGCGATGAGGACGCGGTGACCACCGCCGCTGCGATGCTCCTGAGCATTGAGCCCACCTGATTGAACAGCCATGATCCGAGATCACTCCTCGCAACGATGGTCAAGTATAGTTTCACGAACTTGCCCGACTCGTTGGCAAGCATGTGGGCTCGCGCCCTTTTCGCCTCCGCGCACATGAACCTGAAAGTGTCGACACGTTCCAGCTTCCGCTTCAACTGGCAGCCCCCTGTCGACGAAGTCAAGCCGCGGCTGCGGCGGCAGCTTGCGATCGTCATCGCAGGCGCGCTGCTCGTGGTCTTCTCGCTGTCCGCGACCTACATCATCGTCGGCGTGCTTCGGGCCCGAAGCGGCGAGATCGGACGACTGAGCGCGGCATCCGCGGATCTTTCGCAGGCGCTGGACCGCGAAGTCGCGCGATCGCATGCGCTGCTGATGGGGCTCGAGTATTCGCCGGCCCTGCAAAGACGAGACCTCGAGGTGTTCCAGAAGCAGATGGCCGCCACGAGGGTTCCCGAGGGCGCCTGGCTGATCCTCTGCGACCGGGAAAAACTCATTGCGCACTCGCTGCGGCCATTCGGCTCGCCGCTGCCGACGCTCGCCGACTTCACGCCTCAACCTGCGTTCCTGGAGCGGATTGACCAACTCGACGTGAGCCTCACGGGGCGCGTGCGCAGCCTCCTGCTCAACCAGACGGCGGTCACCGTGAATATGAAGGCGCGGGATCCCGATGGCGGGTGGACGTACTTCCTGACGACGGTGCTCTCCGATCAGCGGTTCGCATCCATTCTCAAGGAGCAGCAAATGGCGCCCGGGCTGACTGGAGCCATATACGACCACAGCCTGAACGGCGTCGTTTCGGTCCGTGGCGACGAGATCATCGTGGCGCCGGTCATGGCCGAGGCCGCATCGTCTGTGCTGGGCGAGACGGCCGCGCCTGCGACATCCGGACTGATCCGTGCGACCGATCTGCATGGCGAGCCAAGCCTGATTGCCTATACCCGCTCCGGCTACACGCAGTGGATCGCGACGACCTCGATGACGCGGGCCGACCTCGATGCGCCCCTGCATGACGCCGTGAAACTTCTTGCGGGCGCCGGCTTCCTGCTGGGCCTTGCCGGATTCGGCGTCTGGCGCTATCTCCGGCGCGAGATCGAATCGCCGATCGAACGACTCGAAAGAAACATCGCTGCCGCCGATGCGAACGTCGAGCATCTGTCCGAGCGCCTGCTGCAGGTGCAGGAGGACGAGCATCAGCGCATCGCAAGGGAGTTGCACGACTCCACGGCACAACACCTCGTGGGCGCCATGCTGGGAGTCGCCAACCTGGAAAGGACCGAGGCCGGAAACGACGGGGCGCGATCGATGCTCAAGGATGTCAAGGCCTCCGTCGAATCGGCGTTGAACGAACTCCGGACCTTCACCTTTCTGATCCATCCTCGCGATCTCGGCGAGCACGGCATTGCGCGGGCGCTGAAAGATTTCGCGCAGGGTTTCATCCGCCGCAGCGGTTTGACGGGCATGGTGTCCGTCGATTCGGCCACCGATTCCTTGCCCTTCGAATTGCAGAGATCCCTGCTGCGCATCGCGCAAGGCGCGCTCGCGAATGTCCATCGTCACGCCAAGGCGACGCAGGTCGACGTCAGGCTCGAAATGGATGCGAAACGCATCGTGCTGAGCATCGAGGACAACGGCCTCGGAAACCGGCAGTCGGCGCCGGGCGAGCAAGGTCATGGCCACGGCGTCGGCATTCCCAGCATGCAGGGAAGGCTCATCCCCTTCGGAGGCGAACTCAAGATCGAAAGCACTGCGAGCGGCACGGTCGTGCGCGCCGTCGTGCCGCGTCCGGCCGCCTCCTGAGCGGCACCGGCTTCCGGCCTGCAGCGTCCTGTCAGCGTCCATCTGAGTTGCCGATACGTTCCCCCGGCCTCACTGGACGGGTTGCGCAACGGGGAACGTCCATTGTCCGCCGTGGATCTCGGGGTGCGGCCTGTACAGCCGGACCATGTAGTTCCAGCCCTGCATCACCGGCAGGCAGTTCGCGACCTTGCCGTCGCAACCACCGAACTGGACGGCGATCGAACCGTCGCCATCCTTCTTAGCGGTGATGTTGTTGAGGGTGTACGCATCGAGCGGGTTCTTCTCGTAGTACCCCTCGGCGTTGTAGACGCTCACCGACCAGAATCCGTCAACCGGTACCTCGCGTGCGGTGAGCCTGTAAACCGTCTTGCCGTCGTTGCGCTCCGGCACGATATTCAGGTAGACGGCGTCCTTGTCCGGATTGCCACCCCACCCCGACGCGGCACCGAGGAGAAAGCGCACCGGGTCCACTTCGCCCTTGCGGCCGAACATGCGGTTCTTGTCGGGCAGCGTGTCGGACAATGCGATCAAGGCGTCGCGGACCTTCTTCTGGCTGGCGAGGTCCCACCGAGGTATCTCGAACTTGCCCAAGGACTGCTGCTGGACCTTGATCGCATCCTGCAAGGCGTGGACCTTGGCGAGATCCTTCGGATCGTTCGGATCGGCCAGCATGCGGATGGCCGCCACGAAGTAGCGCGTGCCCATGCCGGCGCGATCGAAGGTGTAGCTGCCGGCTTTGTAGTGCACCCCGTGGGTGTACTGGTCTTCGTCGATGATCTGCATCGACATGAAGCGCTGGCCGGGGTCGGGCAGCGTGATCGTGACTGGCCCGGCATCCAGGTCGAAGACCGCGGAGGAATAGAGCGTGTCGCGGTTCAGGCGGATCACGGTCTGCTTGTCCAGCGGGGCGACGTTCCTCGTGTGGTCGAACTTGCCGAAACCGCCATTCTTGACGATGCCGGCGAAGTAAAGGTCCGATTCCGCGCGGGCGAAGTTTTCCACGGTCACCGCCTTGGCTTGCGGCTGCGCCGCCGCGCCTTCGGCTGCCACGCGATCGAGCGCCGGCTGCTTCCAGCGGCCGTCAAGCGCTTCCGGCTTGGGCCAGTACAGGCGCATGGCCGCCCAGAAGGGCCCCTTCGGCGCGGGCAGCCAGTTGGCTTCCTTGTCCTTGCCGGGTGACTCGTTCTGAAGATACAGCGTGATGCCGCCATCCGCGTCGCGCTTCAGCGCTGGCAACATCGCGGAGTTGATAAGGTAGCGGTTGAGCGGATTGGCGACCAGCAGGCTCTCGGGCAGGCCGTACATCGTGAACGACCAGAACGAGTTGACCGGCGGCAGCGCGTTGGCCGGGAAGCGCAGGACGTAGCGGTTGCTTTCCCCGTCCAGCGCCTGCCCCTTGGAATCGACGAAGTAGGCCGGATAGACTGCCTCTTCCTTCGAATTTCCGTAGATGCCGAAGGCCGCCGAGGCCATGCGGGCGAGGTAGTCATTTTTCAGGAAATTGCGCGTGCCGAAGCCGTCGCCCGAGGTGCGCTTGCCGGTGTCGATCTGCTCGGTCTTGAACCTGGCCAGCGTCTGCCATGCATCGGCCATTCCTTCTTCGACGGCCTGGCGCTGCGGGGGTGGCAACTGCTCGGCGTCGAAAGGCTTGCCCGCCACCACGCCGATCCGCGCGAAGCGCGCACGCAACGCGGTCTCGCTCGGATGGGTGGGCGCGAATTGCAGAAGGAAGTTCAGTTCATCGAAGAAGCGCGGCGAGGTGCGCTGCTCCTGCGCCGATAGCGGCTTCAAGAAGTCCACGGCAGGCGCGGGCGCGGGTGCCGCCGTGCCGAGGAAGGCCGACAGCGGCTGGACCTTGTAGCCCGCCTGGATCTTCTTCACGTTGCCGATGTCGTCGGGGCCCTTGAGCTGCGTCCGGTACAGCACGAAAGCCAGATCCGTCTCGGAGCGGATGACCTGCTTGATCCCGGCCGGCACCTTGCCCTTCCAGTGCGGACCGGCCAACAGATAGTTGGCAGCCTCCGAGCCGGTGGCGCGGCTGCCGACATAGGCGAAGTTGAAGGTGTAGAGATCGATGAACTGCAGCGAGTAGTAGCGGTCCTTGCCCACCGTCGGCACAGAGATCACAAGCGGTTCGGTCCGCAGGTCCGCGCCGAGTTGCGAGTACGGCGTGTCGGAATTCGGCGTCTGAATCGCCTTGTCGTCGGGTGTGTAGACACGCTCGACGTTGTGGATCGTGTTCCAGTGCGCCTTGAACTCGGACCCGGTCGTGTCCACGAAGTACGAATGCATGACCCGGTAGTTGTCGACCAGCGGGAATCCGTAGATCGTTGCCTCCTTGGCGATAGCGCGCACTTCGGCGGGCGGTACCTGCTGCCGAGCCGAAGCGGCTGATGCTGGAACGATGGCTGCCTGTAGCGCCAAGGCGCAGGCGAGCATCAGCTCTCGAACGGTTGAGAATCGAAATTTCATGACGGCTGCCTTTTGGCTCGTGTGGTTGTTCAGACTGTATCGGCGGCGTTGCCGTCCGCATCGCCGAGACCGTAGTAGCGCCCGGTGTACTGGTTCTGCAGGTTCAGGCCGATCGTCGGCGTCAGCGGATTGTTGGCCGCGTTCATGTCGTCGTTCGATTGTGCGGAAGCGGCACCGCATGCCGCGGCAAGCAGCAGAGCGGCGAAAGTCGTTTGTGTTGGGGTTCTGGAATGCGCCATGGGGCTGGTCTGGACTGCGCTGTTGCGGAAGCGCCTACCTTACTGAGGCGGGAGGGGTGGCGAGCACTAGGAAAAGGGTCTATTTCCGGGCGGAGATCTACCTATCCGGTCCCTTTGGCGTTGACGCTGAAAAACCTTCACGCAAGACTCGTCGCATCGTTCAGGGAAACAAGAAGACAGCGATGACCTCGCGAGACGAGAAAGGAAGAGGATGACGAATCGATTGCTGCGCAGCGCCGTGTGGGCGGGCGTTGCGCTGGTGCCGCTGGGCGCGGCAGCAACCGAAGGGGGGATGGGCCGGCCCATCACGGGGCAGCAGGTGAACTCCAATGCGGGCATCGTGCCGTCGACACCGGGCCTCGCGCTCACGCTCGCGAGCATCAATTTCAACGGCGACATCGAAGGCTCGCGGCGCGTATCGATCGGGCGGGTCGTCAGCGCCGGCATGGAAGCCACAGTCAGCTACAACATCGCCAACCTGACCTACGTCTGGAACACGGGCCCGGGCAGATGGAACTTCGCATCGGGCATCGGCCTGCCGGTGCAATACACCAAGGTCACCATCGACGCATCGAGCAACCTGCGCCCGGGGCTGTCGAACACCGACAGCGGCACCCAGTTCGCCGACATTCTGATCAACCCGATCGTGGCGGGCTACCACTTCAGCGACACACAGCACATGGCGCTGTCGCTTCCGATCTATGCGCCCACGGGCGCCTACAACCCGAATCGCCTGGCCAACGCGGGTCAGAACACCTGGACCTTCTCGCCGACCATCGCCTACACCCAACTGCTCAAGGGCGGAGGCGAGTTCAGCGCTCTCGCCGCTTTCGACTTTTACACGCGCAACGATGGCACCGACTACAAGAACGGGTCGGTGTTCCGCATCGATGCGATGTGGACCACGGCCGTTGCGTCGCAATGGCGCCTGGGCGTGGTGGGCGGCTGGATCGAGCAGATCGAAAATGACTCGGGCCCCACCGCCGACAAGCTCAACGGCTTCGAGGGCCGCTCGGTCGGGCTGGGCCCGATCGTGACCTGGACGGGCAAGATCGGGCCCCTGCCCGCGGCGTTCTCGGCGCGCTGGGTCCACGACGTGGATGCGAAGAACCGGCCCAAGGGCAACGGCGTGACGGTCAGCCTCACGCTGCCCATCATGTAGTGGAAGCGCGCGTGATCAGGAACACAGACGTCACGCCCGCATTGGTGCTGCTCGGGCGCGGCATTTTCAATCTCGCTTTCGGGATCGCCCTGATCGGCTTGGCGAGCTCCGAGGCGATGCACGGTTCGAAATGGGGCGGGATCTTCGCTCTGGTCGACGGCCTGTTCGGCCTCGTATGGGCGATGTTCACCTGGACCCGGGCTCGCTGGCTCTTCGCGCTCGCGTGTATCGATGCAATCGTCCGGATATTGATCGGCGCGCTTCTGCTCGGGAATCCCGGCATGGAAGCCTCGGTGATCGGTTCGGCGCTCTTCTTCTCGCTGATGAGCGTGGCGCTCATGACCTTCGGCATCCTCGGCGCGGCCTGTGTGTGGTGGACCCGACCGCGCATGACGCCCGCCGGGAGCGAGGACGTGGTCTGGCCGGCTCTCATTTCCTGCGCGCTCACCGCGATGCTCGGCCTCGGCGTGGGCGTTGGATTTCTCGACGTGGACAAGCGCGCGGCATTGAGTGCCTATTGCATCGTGTTCGGCGTGCTGCTGTGCTGGAGCAGCCGCCGAGCCACAAGAAACAACGAAAGGAGGTCGTGATGACTCGGAGAATGGACGGATTCCTCGGTTGGAAGTTCAAGGCGACGACTTGTGCGTGCATGCTGCTGTTCGGATGTGCGCAGCAACCCGCTGCCACCTCGGCGCCGGCCTCTCCGGCGCCGGTCGCGAGCACTGCGACGTCGGTCTCGGAGGCGGCGGGCACTGCCGCACGGGCGGATTCCACACGCGCTTCGATCGATCCCGGAGTGCTGCAGGCGCTTGACCGCATGGGCGATGCGCTGCGCGAGCTGAAGACCTTCGAGCTGCAAGTGTCCACGACGACCGACGAACTGCTGGACAACGACCAGATGGCCCAGGTGAGCCGCTCCGCGACCCTCAAGGTGCGTCGGCCCGACGCCCTTCGGGCCGACATGCGCAACGACCGTGGCGACCGCAAGGTCCTCTACTACAACGGGCAAAAGGCAAGTCTGTGGGACCCGGCGAGCCGGTATTACACGATAGTCGATGCGCCGTCTACGCTGGCCGAACTCGTGCGCGTCCTGGCGGATCGCTACGGCATCGAGCTGCCGGCCACCGACCTGTTCTATTGGGATTCGAACAAGCTCGACGAGCGCGGCGTTCGCTCGGCCGACTTCCTCGGCTACGCCGAGGTCGACAGCAGCCAGACCGAGCACTACGCGATCCGTCAAGATGGCATGGACTGGCAGATCTGGGTCGAGCGCAGCGCAATTCCGTTGCCACGCAAGCTCGTGATCCGCACCACGGACGTGGCGGCGCGCCCGCAACACACTGTCCTGATGCGCTGGAAGCTCGCACCGAAGGTCGCGTCCGCCGACTTCGAGTTCAGGCCACCGTCGGGCGCGCGCGAAATCGCGATCCAGACACTCGACGGTGGCGTGGCAAGTCCGCGAACCGGCACGCCATGAGACGGCACGCGCAAACCGCAAACCCCTTCGTCAAGCGAGGCGTATCCATGAATCATCCATCAGCGATCCCATCCATTTCGCTTTCCGGTCTGCTGCTGGCACTGGCGGCCGCCGGCTGTCTCTTCGCCAGCGGCGCGGCGCATGCGCAGCGAGACATTCGCGCGGGCGCCGCACGGACTTCGGTCAACCACAACGTGGCGGCCAACCGCAATCTGGCTGTCAATCAGAACATCGCTGCGAACCGGAACGTGAACGTCAATCGCAACGTGAACGTGAATCGCCACATCGGCGTGGTGGGAGGCCCCGTGGTCGTGGCGCCGCCGCTCGTGGTGGGCCGCCCCGTCGTCGTGGACAACTACCATCCGGTGGCGACGGCGGCTGCGGTAACGGCCGGTGTCGCGCTGACCGCCGCGGCGGTGGGGGCGATCGTTCATAGCCTCCCGCCTTCGTGCACCGTCACGACAGTCAACGGAGTCACTTATCAGAACTGCAACGGCACCTGGTATCAGCCGCAGTATGTCGGGACCCAGGTGAACTACATCGTCGTCAATCCGCCCCGCTGAGCTTGCGATTGACACCGGAGCGCCGAAGTTCTGGCACTCTTCCTCACCGACGCAGGGCCGCGCTCGCCGGACGGCTCTGACTTGTTGTTCTCCTACACCGCAGCCATGTTGATCAACCCGATACTGGGCTGCTGCCGGCTTCGTGGACACCTACCTAGGATTTTTGAGCCTTCTCGAACCGTATAGGACTGACGTAGTCGAGCGTCAAATGGCGTCGAGTCGGGTTGTAGAACCGCTCGATGTAGTCAAACTCATCGGCGGACTGCCGTTGGCGGCGTTGGGCAACTGTCGCAAGTTCCAAGGGCGACTCGGAATGACGTCGTCTCCACCATTCAGAAAATCGCGCCGCGATCCGCGGCACTCGACAAGGGAAGATCGAAATGCAACTTCAAGACATGGGCGTGAAGCCCTTTGCAATCTTGTTTGCAATCGTTGCGATAGGGCCCATCGTGGCGGGCGTAGTTCTTCAACGTCAAGCAGGCACTGCCAGCCATTACGCATTCTGGGTAATTCTGGCAATTGGTGTGCTGACGCTCGGTGTGATCGGCTTCTCGATGTTGAATCGGAGCGCAGTCATCCAGGATGCCGAACTGACAGTCAAGTCGACTTTCTATTCAACCACCGTGCCCGTGTCCAGTGTCACCGACGTCCGCACTGTCGTGGGGGGTTCCGAGGACGACCTTGTCGGCTTGCGCGTCAATGGAGTAGGCCTTCCGGGCTTTCGGTCCGGTTGGTTCAATTCCCGGGCCGATGGCCGACTGTTCGTGGACCGTGTCGCCGGCGACTACCTGCTGGTCTCCGTAGACGGCAAGCCTCGGCTTGCACTTGAGTTTGCCGACAACCAGGGGGCTGCGAAAACGCTTGCGGCAGTATGACTCATGAGGAGACAAAATGAAGAGCCGTGAGTTGAGCGGCTCGGCCGTTCGAGCGATTTCACTGGTTGCCGTCGCCTGTCTGGCAAGCACGACACGTGCACAACAGTTCAGCAACTGCTAGGCCACGCTCCGCGCCAGCAGATGGTCCACCAGCCGCCGCTGCGGAAACGTCAGCGCCTCCTGCCGGGTGCACAGGTACATGCGCCGCGAGGCCCAGGCGTCCGACAGGTTCAGAAAGCGCAGGCCCATTTCCTTGCGGTAGGTCGCCGCGGCGCCTTCGGGCAGGATGCCGACGCCCATGCCGGCCTCGATCATCCGGCAGACCACCTCGAAGCTCTTGACCCGCACGCGCAGGCGCAGCACCTTGCGCGCCAGCAGCGCGGCGTCCTCGATGGTGCGGGTGATGGCCGAGTCGCTTTCGAGCCCCACGAAATCGAAGTCGAGCAGCTCCGCGAAGGACACCTCGCGGCTGCGGTACGGGTGCTTGCGATGCACGATGGCCACCAGCCGGTCGGTGCGGTAGGGAATGAAGTTGAGCGAGGAATCTGCGGTCTCGCCGGTGATCACGCCGACGTCGGCCTGCCGGTCGCGGATCGCCTGCACGATCCAGACGCTGCGATGCTCCTCCACGTCGACCCGGATCTCCGGATAGCTGCGGCGGAAGCTGGCGACGTCGTCGGGCAGGAACTGCCCCATCGCCGACGCGTTCGCCTGCAGCCTCACGCGCCCCGTCGCGCCTTGCGCGTAATCCGACAGATCGGCCCGCATGCGGTCGACGTCGCGCAGGATCAGCCGGGCGTGGACGGCCAGCGACTCTCCCGCACCGGTTACCGTGACGCCCCTGGAGGTGCGATGGAAGAGCGTGACCCCGAACTCGCTCTCGAGCATGCCGATGCGGCGGCTGGCGGCCGACAGCACGAGGTGATGCTCGTGCGCGGCCTTCGACAGGCTGCCGCTTTCGACAGCGCTCAGGAAGAGCGCCAGGGAATCCAGATCAGGTCTCATGACGGCCATTGTCGGGAATCAGCCCAGCGGCACGCTGGCCTCCTTCAGCACGCGCAGCACGAAGTGCGACTTGCTGTGGCGGATGCCGGGGATCTTGTAGAGCTTCTCGCGCAAGAGGCGCTCGTAGTCGCGCGTGTCGCGCACGGCGATGCGGATGTAGTAGTCGTAGTCGCCCGAGACCAGGTAGGCCTCCTGGATCTCGGGAATGGTGGCCAGCACGCGGCCGAATTCGTAGAGCGTCTCGTCGGTGTGGCTCTCGAGCGTGAGCTGGACGATCACCGAGTCGTGGTAGCCCAGGCTCGGCGCGTCGAGGTCGACCGTGTAGCGCTTGATCACGCCCTGCGACTCCAGCTTCTTGATCCGGGTCCAGCAACTCGTCGGCGACAGCCCGACGACGGCGCCGATCTCCTGCAGGGTCTTGCGCGAATCCTCCCGCAGGACGCGGAGGATGGCCAGGTCAATCTTGTCGGATGATTTTTCGTCTCCGACTTCCTTTTGGCGATTGGTTTTTTGGTTCACGTGGAAATGAGCCGGATTAAAGAAGCATATTCTGCCGCCAAAACGGAAGAATATTGGCATGCAAACGCTCGCCACCCCCCCCACGTCGCCCCCTCTGGACAACCCCGCGTCGCCGCCGCGCGTGCGCAACGGCGCGGTCGCGCTGCTCGAGACCCTGATCGAGTGCGGCGTCGACACGATCTTCGGCTACCCGGGCGGCGCGGCGCTGCCGCTCTACGACGCACTGCACGGCGAGCCGCGCCTGCGCCACATCCTGGTTCGCCACGAGCAGGCGGCCGTCCATGCCGCCGAGGGCTATGCCCGAACCACCGGTCGGGTGGGCGTGGTGCTGGTCACCTCGGGCCCCGGCGTCGGCAACACCATCACCGGCCTGCTGGACGCCATGAGCGATTCGATCCCGGTGCTGTGCATCAGCGGCCAGGTGGCGACCTCCGTGATCGGCACCAACGCCTTCCAGGAAAGCGACGCGCTCGGAATGTCCCGGCCCGTGACCAAGTGGAACCACCAGACGCGCAGCGCCGACGACATCCCGGCCGTGGTCCGGCGCGCCCTCGACATCGCCGCGTCGGGACGCCCCGGCCCCGTGCTGCTCGACGTGCCGAAGGATATCCAGCTCACGCCGCTGAATGCCGCGCGCGCCGCACCGGCCGCGCTGCGCAAGGGCCGCACGCTGGGGCTGCCGCCGCGCGGGATGCTGCAGCGGGCCGCCGATCTGCTGTCCACGGCGCGCCGGCCGATCCTCTATGGCGGCGGCGGGCTGGTCAATGCCGGGCCCGGGGCCTGCGCGGCCTTCACGCGGCTGGTCGAGCGGCTCGACGCCCCATGCACGCTGACCCTGATGGGCCTGGGCGCCTTCCCGGCATCCGACCCGCGCTTCCTCGGCATGCTCGGCATGCATGGCGCGCTCGAGGCCAACCTGGCGATGCACGAGGCCGACCTTGTGGTCTGCGTCGGTGCCCGCTTCGACGACCGCGTGACCGGCAAGCTCGACGAGTTCTGCCCGCACGCGCGCAAGATCCACATCGACATCGATCCGAGCAGCATCAACAAGATCGTGCAGGTCGACGTGCCGATGGTCGGCGACTGCGGCGCCGTCCTCGATGTGCTGCTCACGATGCCGGAGCTGGACGGCCTCGCGCCGGAGCGTCTCGCGCCATGGTGGCGGCGCATCGATCACTGGCGTTCGCAGCGCTGCTTCGGCTACACGCCGCGGGCCGACGTGATCCTGCCGCAGGAACTGATGACTTCGCTGCAAGAGGCCATCGAGGGCCGCGACGCCATCGTCTCGACCGACGTCGGCCAGCACCAGATGTGGGCCGCGCAGTACCTGCGTTTCGAGCGGCCGGGCCGCTGGCTGACCTCGGGCGGAGCCGGCACGATGGGCTACGGCCTGCCGGCCGCGATCGGCGCGCAGATCGCGCATCCCGACGCGCTCGTGGTGTGCGTCAGCGGCGATGCCTCGGTGCTGATGAACATCCAGGAACTGTCGACCGCCGCGCAGCACCGCACGCCGGTCAAGCTGGTGCTGTCGAACAACGGCTACATGGGCATGGTGCGCCAGTGGCAGGAGCTGAACCACGGCAACCGGCTGAGCCACAGCTGGAACGAGGCGCTGCCCGACTTCGTGGCGCTGGCCAGGGCCTTCGGCTGGGGCGCGCGCCGCGTCGCCGATCCGGCCGAGCTGCCCGGCGCGCTGGCCGAATGCCTGGCCCACGACGGGCCTTTCTTTCTCGATGTGCAGGTGGCGGCGCAGGAGAACTGCTTCCCGATGATGCCGTCGGGCCGGGGCCATCACCGCGTGATGCTCGCGAAGGACCGCTGGTACGAAGAAGAGCAGGGGGACCACGCGCCCCACTGAAACCGCAGCCCGCGCCCGCTCAAAAAAGTTTCATGCCCCGCCGCCTACCGGCGGCCGGGGTGTTCCGTGCGCGCACCGCTTACCCGCGGCCGCGCGCACGTCCCGAAAAAAGAGTCCTACCGGATCCAACAAAAATGACGACCCCCGAACTCGCCAGCGTCTCGCTGGACGACAAATACACCGCCACCACCGGCCGCGTCTACCTGAGCGGCATCCAGGCCCTGGTGCGCCTGATGCTGGTCCAGAAATGGCGCGACCAGGCGGCCGGCCTGAACACCGCCGGCTTCGTTTCCGGCTACCGCGGTTCGCCGCTCGGCGGCATCGACGAGGCCTTCTGGAAGGCGCAGTCCCAGCTCGACGGCAACGGCGTGAAGTTCCTGCCGGGCGTCAACGAGGAACTCGCCGCCACCGCCGTGTGGGGCACGCAACAGGTGCAGCTGACGGGCGAGAGCACGGTCGATGGCGTGTTCGCCATGTGGTACGGCAAGGGCCCGGGCGTGGATCGCTGCGGCGACGTCTTCAAGCACATGAGCCACGCCGGCACCTCGCCGCACGGCGGCGTGCTGCTGGTGGCCGGCGACGACCACGGCGCCTACTCGTCGACGCTGCCCAACCAGAGCGACCACATCTTCGCGGCCTCGATGATCCCGATGCTCTATCCGCAGAGCGTCGAGGAGTACATCGAGCTCGGCCTGCACGGTTTCGCGATGTCGCGCTTCGCGGGCCTGCCGGTGGGCTTCAAGGCGCTGGCCGATACCGTCGAGTCGTCGGGCCCGATCTCCGCCGACCTGATGGCGGTGCACACGCGCCTGCCGCAGGGCTTCGTCTTTCCGCCGGGCGGGGTGCATGCGCGCCTGTCGACCGACACGCTGGGCCTGCAGGCGCGCAAGCAGGAAGCGCTGATGCAGGACTACAAGATCTACGCCGCGATCGCCTATGCGCGCGAGAACCGGCTCAACCGCATCACCATCGACTCGCCGCGCGCGAAGCTCGGCATCGTCGCCTCGGGCAAGTCCTACCGCGACGTGCTCGAAGCGCTGGAAGAACTGGGCATCGACGCCGACGAGGCCGCGCGCATCGGCGTGCGCGTGTTCAAGGTCGCGATGCCGTGGCCGCTGGAGCCCGACTCGATCCGCGAATTCGCCGACGGGCTGGACGAGATCCTGGTGGTCGAGGAGAAGCGCCAGATCGTCGAGTACCAGCTCAAGGAGCACCTCTACAACTGGCGCGAGGACGTGCGCCCGCGCGTCATCGGCAAGTTCGACGAGGCCGGCGAGTGGGCGTCGCCGCGCGGCCGCTGGCTGCTGCCGGCCACGGCCGACTTCTCGGTGGCGCAGATCGCCCGCGTGATCGCCGGGCGCATCGCGCGCTTTCATACCAGCGACATGATCCGCACGCGGCTGGCCATCCTCGACGCCAAGGACGTGGTGCTCGGCAAGTCCGTGGCCACGCCGGCGCGGCCCGCCTGGTACTGCTCGGGCTGCCCGCACAACACCTCGACCAAGGTGCCCGAAGGCAGCCTGGCGCTGGCCGGCATCGGCTGCCACGTGATGGCGACCGCGATCTACCCCGAGCACAACAAGACCACCACCCACATGGGCGGGGAGGGCGCGCCGTGGCTGGGGCAGGCCTGGTTCTCGAAGCGCAGGCACGTGTTCGCGAACCTCGGCGACGGCACCTACTACCACTCGGGATCGATGGCGATCCGCGCGGCGGTGGCGGCCGGCATCTCCATCACCTACAAGATCCTCTACAACGACGCCGTCGCCATGACCGGCGGCCAGCCGGTCGACGGGCCGATCAGCGTGCCGCGCATCGCGCAGCAGGTGGCGGCCGAAGGCGTGCGGCGCATCGCGCTGGTGGCGGAGGACCCGGGCCGCTGGTCCGACCGCTCGAAGCTGCCGGCCGACAGCGAGGGCCTGTCGCTCACCGTCCACCATCGGGACGCGATGGACGACGTGCAGCGCATGCTGCGCGACTACGAAGGCGTGTCGGTGCTGATCTACGACCAGGTGTGCGCGGCCGAGAAGCGGCGGCGGCGCAAGAAGGGCGAGTTCCCGCAGATCGCCGAGCGTGTCTTCATCAACGAGTTGGTGTGCGAAGGTTGCGGCGATTGCGGCGAGCAATCCAACTGCACCTCGCTGCTGCCCCAGCCGACGGACCTGGGCCTCAAGCGCCGCGTCGACCAGAGCTCGTGCAACGCCGACTATTCCTGCGTCAAGGGCTTCTGCCCGAGCTTCGTGAGCGTCGAGGGCGTCACGCCGCGCAAGAGCAAGCCGGTGGCGGCGAAAGCCGAAGCGGCGGTGGCGCTGCCCGAGCCCGCGGGCGCGTCGCTGGAGAACATCCACAACATCCTGATCACCGGCATCGGCGGCACCGGCGTCATCACCGTCGGCGCGCTGATCGGCATGGCGGCGCACCTCGAAGGCAAGGGCGTGAGCGTGCTCGACATGACCGGCATGTCGCAGAAGAACGGCTCGGTGACCTCGCACGTGCGCATCGCGCACGACAACGCGCAGCTCAAGGCGCAGCGCATTCCGACCGGCGAGGCCGACCTGGTGCTGGGCTGCGACATGCTCACCGCGGGCGCGCCGGATGCCATCTCGAAGATGCGGCCCGGCCGCACCTATGCGCTGATCAACACTTTCGAACAACCGACCGGCCATTTCGCGCAGGATGCCGACTGGGTCTTTCCCGCGGCGCAGGTGCGCGCGTTGATCGAGGAGTCCGTCGAGGGCGGCGGTGCCGACTTCATCGACTCGACCGCCCTGGCCACCCGCCTGATGGGGGACGCCATCGCCTCCAATCTGTTCCTGCTGGGCTTCGCCTTCCAGAAGGGCCGCATTCCCCTGTCGTCGGCCGCGCTGCTGAAGGCGATCGAGATCAACGGCGTGGCCGTCAAGGCCAACCAGGCGGCCTTCAACTGGGGGCGCAAGGCGGCGCTCGATCTGGCCGCGGTCACGCGCGAGGCCTCGCCGGCGCAGGTGGTTTCGGTCTCGCGGCCGACGACCTTGCGTGCGCTGGTTGCGGACCGCGTCGAGTTCCTCACCGCCTATCAGGACGCCGCCTATGCGAAGCGCTATGCGGATCTTGTCGAACGCGTGCAGGCCGTCGAGGCCAAGCGTGGCGGCAAGGATGCGCTGGCCCGCGCGGTCGCGGCCAATCTGTTCAAGCTCATGGCGTACAAGGACGAATACGAAGTGGCCCGGCTCTACACCGACGGGCGCTTCCAGGCACAGCTGGCGCAGGCCTTCGAAGGCAAGGCCAGGCTGCGCTTCCATCTCGCGCCGCCGATCCTGGGCAAGCGCGATGTGCACGGCCATCCGGTCAAGCAGAGCTTCGGTCCGTGGATGCTGCATGGCTTTCGCGTGCTGGCGGCGCTGCGCCGGCTGCGCGGCACGCCGCTGGACCTCTTCGGACGGACCGCCGAACGCAAGACCGAACGGCAGCTCATCGAAGAGTACCGGGCGACCATCGAGGAGGTGCTGGCGCGCGTCGAACAGGCGGGGCTGGATGCTGTGCTCGACACCGGGGTCGCGCTGGCGCGGCTGCCGGAGCAGATCCGCGGGTATGGGCATGTGAAGGAGGAGAGCCTGGTGCAGGCGCGTGTCAGGTGGTCGAAGCTCACTCAGGAGCTGCGTGGGGTGCGGAGGCTGAGTGTGGAGCGTGAGGGCGTTCCCGCCTAGCGCGGCCCGAGCCTACCCCGGCCGCTATCGCCACGCCGTGCTCAAGGACGGCGTGGCGCTTTCTTTGTGGTGCTCGAGTCGGTGGGGCCTGCGCGCTTGCGATCTGATTGCGCCAGCCTCCGCATGGCCCGTCAGTATCCGCGTGATGGCTCGATGATGTTGTCTGGCAATTCGCCGGCTGAGACGCGGAGGATGTTGGCTGCGATCTGCTTGGCCGAGGATGACGGAATGGCCACCGATGCGAGATGTGGGGTGATGAGCACATTGGGCATGCTCCACAGCGCATCTCCGGCCGGCAGGGGTTCGCGCTCGAAGACATCCAGCGTTGCCGCGCCGATGTGGCCACTTTGGAGCAGCTCCGTCAAAGCGGCCTGATCCACCAGGGCGCCCCTGGCGACGTTGATGAGCGCAGCGCCGGGCCGCATTTTTTCGAGGCGTCCGCGATGAAAGAGCTGGTTCGTCTGCGGCGTAAGCGGCAGCATCAGGACGACGATGTCCGCTTGGCCAATCACGGAATCGAGCGTCTCCATGCCGGCAGAACACGCCACGCCATCGATCTGCGCAAGGCTGCGCGACCAACCCAGCGTCTTGAACCCCTGACGCTGAATCTCATGCGCGGCCTTGGCTCCCAGCTGTCCCAGTCCCAGCACCGCAACGGTGATTTCCTCCGGCGAACGCGGGTGGCGATAAGTCCACCGGCCTGAGCGCTGGGCCTGCTCGAAGACCGGAATGTCCCGGGCGTGCCGGAGCACCGCGAACAGCACATAGCCGGCCATCATCCTCGACATCTGCGGATCGGTGATCCGGGTGATGGGAATGTCCCCGGGGAGGTCGTCACGTGTCACCAGCGAATCCACTCCGGCGCCCAGGTTGATGATCAGCCGAAGATTCGTCATCTGCCTGAAGATGCCCTGCGGGGGCTTCCAGACCAGGGCGTAGTCGATCAGTTCCGGCCGCTCGGTCTGGCTCGCGTGAACCACATGAAGTGCCGGAAGCTGCGCCTGAAGCGCCTTTTTCCAAGTCTGGAAATCGTCGAAGTCGCTATAGAAGGCCAGGGTGCCGACAGACTTTGCTTCAGGAAACGTCATTTTCAAAAGCCTGTTTGTTCTTTCGCACCAGGCGCGCAATGGCCTCGATGGCGAGTTCGTAGCCGTCCCCCCCGAGTCCGGCAATGACACCATCCGCCACCTTCGATATGTAGGAATGATGGCGGAAGGGCTCGCGCTTCCAGATGTTGCTCATATGGGCTTCGATGATCTTTCCGGGGAAAGACATCAGGGCATCCAGGATGGGGATGGACGTGTAGGTCAAACCGGCCGCATTGATGACGATGCCGTCCGCAACGCCGCGTGCTTCCTGAATCCAGTCGATCAGCTGTCCTTCATGGTTCGACTGCAGAAAACGCAGGCCGACCTCCAGCGAGGCTGCCTTCTGCTCACAGCGCGACTGCAGGACGGGGAAACTGTCGGTGCCGTAGTTCTTGTTGGCATCCAGGCCATAGAGGTTGGCGTTGGGACCGTTCAGGAACCAGACGGTGACAGGAGGCTTCGAGGTTTCGGTCATGTGTTCTTCAAGCTTCGTAGGGGCGGGTGGCCTGCATGGCGGGCAGGCTCTGGAAGGCTTCGTTCCAACGGGCTGCGACGCCGCATTGGGCACGCCAGTTCAGTGCGGGAAACCGGAAGTCCAGGTATCCCAATGCGCAGCCGATGGTGATCTCGCCGATGGTGGGTTCTTCGTGGGCCAGGTCGGATGCGATGGCTTCGATGGTGGCGAGGCAGCTCGTGACTTTCGTCAAAAGGGCTTCGTGCCAGGTGGGCCACTGGAATTCGGCGGGACGCGCCGTCAGCTCGTAGCGCGCCAGCAGCGCGGCGTCGAGCAGGCCATCGCCCAGCGCCTGGCGGCTGAGTGCCGTCCATCGATCGGCGCCGGACGCAGGAAATATCGTCTCTGCGCCCGCCCGGCTGGCCAGGTACTCGCAGATCACCCGGCTGTCGTAGAGGGCCTGGCCGTCTTGCAGGATCAGGGTCGGCACCTTGGCGAGCGGGTTGTGAGCCGCGATGCGCGGGTCGCGTCGAACCGGATGAGCGGCGCTGTCCAGGAGCCGGATCTTGTCGGCCTGTCCGGTCAGATGCGCGCACACCATGACCTTTCGCACGAAGGGGGATGTAGCAGCAAAGAGGAGTTTCAACATCAGGGCACCAGCACCAGCTTGCCGAACACCTTCCCGCTTTCCAGCATGGCATGGGATGCCGCGGCATCCGCGACCGGGAAAGTGCTGTGGATGCGCGGCGCGATCCGCCGGCTTTTCAACAGCGGCATCACATGGTGGGCCAGGCGCCTGGCCATGCGGGCCTTTTCAGCGTGACTCTGCGGACGCATGGTGGAGGAGTGCAGGCTCAGCTGGCGCTGCATCAGCGTCAGCAGTTCGATGGTGATCGCCGAGCCCTGCATGAAGGACAGGCTGACATGCCGCCCGCCGAAAGCCATGGCTTGAAGATTGCGGCGCACATAGTCGCCGCCAACGATGTCGAGCACCACGTCCACACCGCGCCCATCGGTGTAGTCAAGGCAGGCCTGGGTGAAGTCGGTGGTGGGCCAGCAGATCGCCAGATCGGCGCCCAGAGCCTTCAGTTCGGGAAATCGCGCCTCGTCGTTGTCGGTCGCGATGACTGTGCAGCCGGCCGCATGGGCCATCTGGATCGCCAGCGTGCCGATGCCGCCCGCGGCGCCGTGGATCAGAACCGTTTCGCCCATCGCCAGACGCCCGAGTTCGAACAGGTTGTGCCAGACAGTGAAGAGCCCTTCGGGCAAGGCCGCTGCCTCGACGTCGGACAGATGGGCCGGCACCACGAAGGAATGATCGACCGACGCCGTGCACCACGGCGCATAGCCCCCGCCGGGCACCAGGCTCATGAGGCGCTGGCCGAGAAGCGCGCTGTCGACACCGGGGCCGCAGGCGACCACCTCGCCACACACCTCCAGGCCGAGCACATCGGTGATGCCGGGTGCGGGCTTGGCGATGCCCTGGCGCTGCATGACATCGGGCCGGTTGATGCCGGCGGCGAGCACGCGCAGCAGAACCTCACCGGCTCCGGGCACGGGCATCGGGCGCTCGGCCAGCACCAGCACGCTGGCGTCGCCGGGCTCCCGGGCGACGATGGCGCTCATTGAACTCGGAAGGGAGGTTCTGGTTTCGGTCATGGGGTCTGCTTTGCCTTTTACTTTCGGGAGCTGAAAACGCTGATGCCCTCATCGAGAAGCGCCAGCCCGGCGACCGAGCCGACGGGCCAATGCTGCATGGCGCCAAGGCCTGCACTGCGCACCGTGACAACCTGGCGGGCCGTCATCGGAACATCTACATCAATGAAGGTATTGATGTGGTCACCTTGGAAGACGTGGTGGATCACCGTGCCGCTCAGGACCGAACCGGCATGCAGACCCTCCAGCAGGATGTGTTCCGGGCGGACGTAGACGTCCAGCCTCTCGCCTTCGTGCGATGCATCGACCAATCGAGCCTGCGGAAGGCTGAGATAGCCGGAGCCCAGGCGCAGCTGGATCTCGTGGGCGGTCCTGCCGTGGTAGTGGGCCGGCAGGATGTTCACGTCGCCCAGAAAGGACGCCACGAACGGGTCTTGCGGATTCCGGTACAGGTCGGCTGGCGATGCGATCTGGCGGATGACACCGGCCGACATCACGGCGATGCGGTCCGACATGGCGAGCGCCTCGCCCTGGTCGTGGGTGACGAAGACCGTGGTCAGGCCCAGGCGGCGCTGGATCTCGCGGATCTCGACCTGCATCGAGCCGCGCAAGCTCTTGTCCAGGGCCGAGAAGGGCTCGTCGAGCAGCAGCACCTTGGGCTGGATGATCAGTGCGCGCGCCAGCGCCACACGTTGCTGCTGGCCGCCGGAGAGTTCGCGCGGCTTGCGGTGCCCGAGGCCCGTGAGCTTGACCATGGCCATCGCTTCCTTGACGCGCTGGGCCACCTCGTCCTTGGGCACGCCCCGCATCCGCAGGCCATAGCCGATGTTGCGCTCTACGGTCATATGCGGAAAGAGCGCGTAGTTCTGGAAGACGATGCCGATCTGCCGCTTGTGCGGCGGTTCGCTGGTCACCGGCTGGCCCTCGATGAAGATCTCGCCGCTGTCGGCCTCGGCAAAGCCCGCGATCAGGTTGAGCAGCGTCGTCTTGCCGCAGCCCGACGGACCCAGCAGGGTCAGGAATTCCCCACGCTTGATCTTCAGCGAGACCTCGTGCAACACGGTCTGGTCGTGGTACTTCTTGACCACGCCTTCCAGGCTGACGGCTGTGTCGGCCTGCGGATGCGAAAGGCTGGGCTGCGCTGCAGGGTCGGAGTGGACTACTTTCATGCCCGAACGATAAGTCATCGGTCCGCGACCGGGTCTTTGCCGAAATTGATGCGGCCCCTCGGAAAAACGAAAGGCCTCGATGGCCGCGGGGCACAGGCCATTGCGAGAGCCTTTCGAGGGCCTTGCGCGCAGCGCTTTGCTTTTTCCTAAGCCCTGAATCCGAAAAACGTGATTCTCAAATGCGGCGTGCTTCTTCAGACTCGCCTGCATCGATGGCTGGTGTCTCCAGGCTGCCTGGCGACGTGCATCAGTGGCGATTTTCTTTAGGAACCTCAAATGTCAGTGGAAAAAATCAATACCTTGGTGGTCGGCGCTGGTCAGGCGGGCATTTCGATGAGTGAGCACCTTTCGCAGATGGGTGTGCCCCATGTGGTGCTCGAGCGCAGTCGGATCGCGGAACGTTGGCGTTCGGAGCGTTGGGACTCCCTGGTAGCGAATGGCCCCGCCTGGCATGACCGTTTTCCAGGACTGAAGTTCGACGATGTCTCGCCGGAGTCATTTCCGCCGAAAGAGCGCGTGGCGCAATACTTCGAGGACTACGCCGCCATGCTGAAGGCGCCCGTGCGCACCGGTGTCGAGGTCAAGCAGGTGGAGCGCAACGTGGGTCGCCCGGGCTTCAAGGTGACGACCTCCGAGGGTGTCATCGAAGCGACCAATGTCGTTTCGGCCACCGGTCCTTTTCAGATTCCGGCCTATCCGAAGATCGTTCCCGAAACCGACAGGATTCAGCAGTTGCATTCCTCGGCGTACAAGAACCCGGGCCAGTTGCGAGAAGGCGCCGTGCTGGTCGTGGGTGCGGGTGCCTCCGGCTCGCAGATTGCCGAGGAACTGCGAAAGGCGGGCAAGACGGTCTATCTCTCGGTGGGCGAGCACTACCGCCCGCCGCGTTCCTATCGTGGCCGCGACTACTGCTGGTGGCTGGGTGCCCTGGGCCTGTGGGATGAGGTCAAGATCAAGCCCAAGAAGCAGCACGTCGCGTTCGCCGTCAGCGGCTACGAGGGTGGCAAGACGGTCGATTTTCGCCGCCTTGCGCACATGGGCGTGACGCTGGTGGGCCTGACCAAGACCTACCAGGACGGCGTCATCGCGTTCGAAGAAGGCCTGGCCAGGAATGTCGCAGAAGGCGACCAGGCGTACTTCGATGTGTTGCGCGAAGCGGATGCCTATATCGAGCAGAACGGCTTGCCCTTTGCGCCGGAGCCCGAAGCCTGGGAGCTGCTGCCGGATCCGGACTGTCTCAAGGAACCGATCATGAGCCTGGATCTCGAAAAGGCCGGCATCACGACCATTCTCTGGGCGACCGGATTCGCGTTCGACTACAGCTGGCTGAAGGTGAATGCCTTCGATGAAAAGGGCGCGCCTTTTCACAAGCGGGGCATTTCCGCCGAGAGCGGCATCTATTTCCTGGGATTGCCGAACCTGGTCAACCGCGCGTCATCCTTCATCTATGGCGTGTGGCACGACGCGAAATACATCGCCGACCATATCGCGATCCAGGACGGGTACATGTCATACGGCAAACCCTGAGCCTGCATGGCCGAGATCACCTGCATCGAAGACCTGCGCCGCCTGGCGAGGAAACGTGTGCCTCGGATGTTCTACGACTACGTGGATGGCGGCTCTTGGACCGAATACACCTACCGTGCCAACGAAGAGGATTTCGGGAAGATCGAGTTTCGCCAGCGCGTGGCGGTGGACATCACCGATCGCAGCACCGCCAGCACCATGGTGGGCCAGCCGGTCCGCATGCCGGTGGCGATCGCGCCCACCGGTCTGGCCGGCATGCAGCATGCCGATGGTGAAATCCTGGCGGCGCGCGCGGCGCAGAAGTTCGGCATACCGTTCAGCTTGTCGACCATGAGCATCTGCCCGATCGAGGCGGTGGCCGAGGCGACCGGTCGCCATCCGTTCTGGTTTCAGCTCTATGTGCTGCGCGACCGGACGTTCGTGGAAGGCCTGATCGAGAGGGCCAGGAACGCCAACTGTTCCGCGCTCGTGGTCACCATGGACCTGCAGGTCTTCGGACAGCGGCACAAGGACAAGAAGAACGGCCTGTCCACGCCCCCTCGGCCAACCCTGCGCAACCTCGTGAACCTGGCGAGCAAGCCGCGCTGGTGCTGGAACATGCTGGGCACCCGGCATCGCTATTTCGGCAACATCGTCGGGCACGCGAAAGGCGTGGACAACATCGGCTCGCTGGTGGAGTGGACCCGGGATCAGTTCGATCCGCGCCTGTCCTGGCAAGACATCGAATGGATCAAGAGGCGCTGGAACGGCAAGCTGATCGTCAAGGGCATCCAGGATCCCGAGGATGCGCGGCTGGCGGTGGAAAGCGGAGCCGATGCCATCGTGGTGTCCAACCATGGCGGGCGGCAGCTGGACGGCGCCTCCTCTTCGATCTCCACCTTGCCACGCACCGTGGAGGCCGTCGGACACCGGGTGGAGGTTCATATGGATGGCGGCATCCGCTCGGGGCAGGATGTGTTGAAGGCGATCGCGCTCGGGGCGCGCGGCACCTATATCGGCCGCGCCATGATGTACGGCCTGGGCGCCCTGGGAGAGAAAGGCGTTGCCACTGCCTTGCACCTCATCCAGAACGAACTCGATCTCTCCATGGCCTTCTGCGGCAAGACGGATATCCGCGGGGTCGACCGCGGAATCCTGCGCATGCGCTGAGGCTTACTGGCAGAGGAAGTCGACGAGGCCGGCCAGCATCCGGTCGCAGGCTTCGATCTGCGACAGTTCCACGTATTCGTCGGCCTTGTGCGCCACCTCGATGCTGCCGGGGCCGCAGATCAGAACCGGGGTTTCGCGCCAGCTTTGCTTGAACAAGCCGCCCTCGGTTCCGTAGTCGACTTTGGTGCAGGGCGTGCCGGGGGGCAGCAAGGCGCTGAGCAAGCCGACGGCCCGTGAATCCTCGGGCGTGCTCAGGCTGGGATAGCTGTTGGTCAGCTGGATGTTCGGCAAGGGGGCCTCGGGATGCACCGCATCGGCCGCCACGCGGTCGACCAGGCGTTGGAGCACGCGGGCCAGGATCTCCTCGGGCTGGTCTTGCGAGACATGGCGAATCTCGAAGCTGAGCTCGCATTCGCTGGGCACGATGTTCAGGGCCCGGCCGCCGTGGATCACGCCGACGTGGACCGTGGAGTAGGGCACGCCGTAGCCATGCTCGCGAGGGCCGGATTCAGACAGTTCACGCTGCACGTCGCGTATCGACGCGACGAGGTCGCTCGCCATGTGGACTGCGTTGATGAAATTGGGCGCCAAGCCGGAATGGCCGGCCTGGCCGCAGCAGACCGCCCGATAGGCGGACTTGCCTTTGTGGCCGGTTCCAATACGCATCAGGGTGGGCTCGCCGACGATGCAAAGGTACGGGGCGGGGAGGTTGTTCTCGAGTCGGCGCAGCAGGTGGCGCACGCCGACGCAGCCGATCTCTTCGTCGAAGGACAGGGCCAGTTGCAGGGGCCGCTTCAGCGGTCGCCGGGCCGCAGCCACCATGGCGGTGATTGCGCAGGCGACGAAGCCCTTCATGTCGGCCGAGCCGCGTCCGTAGATGCGGCCGTCCTTGTGCGTGGCTTCGAAGGGCGGCGAGGTCCAGGGCTGGCCGTCCACGGGCACCACGTCGGTGTGCCCGGAGAGCAGGACACCTGGAACGCCTTGCGGACCCACCGTGGCGAACAGGTTGGTCCTGCTGGCGTCCTGTGGGTCCGGCGCAAGAGTCGATTCGATGCCGGCTTCCGTCAGGATCTCCTGCACCTTGTGGATGAGACCGATGTTCGGCTTCAGGGAAACCGAGGGGAAGGCAATCAGGGTTTCCAGCAGCGAGATGCTGGACATGCTTGCAGAACTTGCTTGATCCATGGCGATGCGTTGGGCGCTTCAGGGGGCCGTGATGTGGGGGTCGAAGAAACTCGCAGCGCTCATGCCGGGGATGTACTGGTCGGAGATATAGGCGCGGCAGCGCTCCATGAAGACGCGGGTCAATCGCGACTGCTTCATCGGCTTGTACGTTGCCAGGCCAAGCTGCATCGGGCGATGGGTGCCGGCCAGACGCACACGCACCATGCGTTTGCCGTCGAGCGCCTGGTTCGATTTGGGCCGCACGTTGAACAGCGCATACCCGATGCCGTTGGCCACCATGGACCGCACCACTTCCTCGGACCGCGAGCGCGCCACGATGTTCGGCGTGACGCCGGCCCTGGCGAAAAGCGAGGTGAAATACTCCCGGCTCATTGGCAGATCCAGCAGCACGTAGGGCTGGGCTGCCAGCTCCTCGAACGTGACGGCCTTCTCCTGCGCCAACGGATGCAGCTCGCTCACCAGCACATATGGCGGCAGCGTCGCCAGGGTTTCGAACTCGATGTCGTCACCCAGGTGCAGGTCGTAGGTGATCGCCAGGTCGATCTCGAGCGCACGGAGCTTGTTCATCAAGACCACCTGGTCGCCTTCGACCATCTCCACTCCGACCTTCTCGAACGCTCGGGAAAATCCGAAGATGACCTCCGGCGCGATCATGGCGGTGAGCGACTGGAAGCTACCCACCCGCAAGGCACCCTGCATGACATCGCTCGAATCCGAGGCGATTTCATACAGGCGGGAGGACTGGTCGAGCACATCTTCGCACTGTCGCAGCACCAGGGTGCCGATGGTGGTCAGCCCCAGTCCCTTGGAAGGATGGCGGACGAACAACTGCACGTTCAGTTCGGACTCGAGATGCGCAATGGCCGCGGAGATCGAGGGCGAGGAGATATGGATCTGTGTCGACGCAGCGGCGATGCTGCCGTATTTCGCGGTGGCGACGAAATACTCCATCTGACGCAAGGAAACGCGATTGAGCATGTCGAGGTAGAGAAGAAGCCGTGGATCGGCGCGGGGCGCAAACGGTCCAGTGTACCGGCGGCCCTTCAGAGGTCTCCAGGCACCCCGAAGCTGGGGGCGGCGCGCGGATCGAGCGCCCGCGTGATGTAGGCCTGCAGTTGCGGTTCGTAGACCTTCCAGGTGGCGTAGAGGGCCTGCACCGGGTGGAGCTCCACCCAATCCAGCCGCAGATCCACGATGGGCCAATTCTGGTCCGCGTAGACCAGCAGGCCAGCCGAATGCACAGGGCCTTCCTCGCCACCGGCCGCCTGGCCGGCGAGCATGGCCTGCATCAGGCGTTCGGCCAGCGGGCCTTCGGCGCTCTCGAATGCCGAGAGCATCGCCTGGGGCACCTCGCGTGTGAGCAGCATGTTGCCGGCGCAGGCAGCATGCGTGCCGACCACGCTGGCCAGAGTGCCGAGCGCCTTGGCCCCGGTGAAAACCACCGGCGGGTTCGACGCATCGATAGCCATCACCTGTCGGTAGTCGATGAAGGGACGCTTTTGCAACTCGGCCAGCGCTTGCGCCGGCGTCAGTCCGCTGGCGAGCAGGTCCAGGGCGAGCGGGCCCAGATCCGGATCGGTGATGTTCTGGCTGGCGGCGGCGCCCACGTGCGTGCGGCCGCGGATGCAGCGCGCGGCGACCGCGGGGGAGGACGAGGCCACGGCGGCACCGAACTGCCCGGTGGCGGGGCAGCGCGCGATGATGGAGAACGTCATGGGGGCTCAGTCGGGGATCATGGCGGTGGCATCGATTTCCACCAGCCATTCCGGACGGGCCAGGGCAGACACCACGATGCCTGTCGATACCGGGAAAACCCCCTTCAGCCAGCGGCCCACGACGAGATATACGGCCTCGCGGTAACGCGGATCGACGATGTAGATCGTGATCTTGCAGATGTCCTGGAGTTCGCCGCCGGCCTCCTTGAGCAGCATCGCGATGTTCGCCATGGCCTGCTCCGCCTGACCGCTGACATCGCCGATGCAGACGCTCTCGGACGTTTCGAGGTTCTGTCCGATCTGCCCGCGCAGGAAGACGGTGCTGCCTCGGGCGACGACGGCCTGGCACAGGTCGTTGTCGAGCTTCTGTTCCGGGTACGTGACCTTGGTATTGAAAGGGCGAATGCGGGTGTGTTTCATGTTGCTGGCGGCGGATGACGGGAATGTCGGCGAGGCCGGGAATGGCAATGGTCATCGGCGCCGGCCATCGGTGCCATTTGTTTTTTCCGGGCGACCGTTTAGGAATTTCCGAGCCTTGGCCGCCGACGCCCGCCCATCGGGAAAGTTGAGGCACCTCTAAGTAAAAGGCGACTTGGCCGCAGGTCGCGAGTTCCACATCATCCGGTCGCTGAAGTGAGTGGACAGGGTGCTGGCGCAATGCTTGCATCTCCAGGCGACTCACCGACGGATGGCAGCTCCGACCAACGTTCAACTTTTCAATTTGAGGGTTTTCAATGATTCGCAAGCTTTTGACACTGTGCATGCTTTCCGCCACGCTGGCCGCCACATCGGCCTATTCGCAGGACAACGCCCTGGTCGTGAGCACATGGGGCGGCAGTTTTCGCGACCTCATCGACGAGAACATCGGCAAGGAGTTCACCAAACAAACCGGCGTGCCGGTGAAGTACGTGACCGGCGGCACCATCGACCGCTTGAACAAGGCCAAGCTCGCCTCCAAGCCCGAAAGCGACATCACGTTCACGACCTCGCATGTCGGCTGGCTCTACGTCAACAGCGACCTGTTCGAGCAGCTCGACAACAGCAAGATCCCGAACGCCAACCGCCTGGTCGACCGCGCCAAGATCAGCCCGTACCACATCGGCAGCTGGGCTTATGTGTATTCCATCGGCTATCGCGCCGACCTGCTGCCGCCCAGCGTCAAATTCGAAAGCTGGAATGACCTGTGGAATCCGGCCCTGAAAGGCAAGATCAGCGCCCCTGACTTCGACCCGAGCCATTTGATTGCGGTTTCCGCCATGCTGTCGGGCGGGGATACCAAGTCCTGGGAAAAGGGTCAGGACAAACTCAAGGCGCTCAAGCCCAACTTCAAGGCCTTCTATACCAACGACGCCAATGCGCAGCAACTGATCGCCACCGGGGAAACGCCCGTAGAGGTCATTCTCTCGATGAACGCATACCACATGGCCAGCCAGGGCGTGCCGATCAAGGTGGTCATGCCCAAGGAAGGCGCGGTGCTTGGCGTTGACACCATGGCCATCATGAAGGGCAGTACCAAGACTGACCTGGCCCACAAGTTCCTGAACATTGCGCTGTCGCCCGAAGTGCAGTCGAAGATCGTGGCTTCGAAGAAGGCCAGCCCGGTCGTCGACAACGCGACGGTTTCGGCCGAAGACGCCAAGCTGCCTGGCGTGTTCACCACCAAGGCACAGTGGGACAGCCAGACCATCGTCATCGACAACAAGCTGCGCGCCGAGAAGACTGCAGAGTGGCGCAAGTGGTTCACCGAAAACATCATGAACTGACCCCGTTGGGAGTTCATCAAGGGGGAGGGCTCTTGCGCCGTTGGGCCGCAGGAATCCTCCCTGGCCGATCAAGTCTCTGGAATAAGGTTTAGGAATGCGCTCCGATCTACGGGCCTGGTTGGTATCCCCAGCCGTGATAGTTGCGGTGGGGATCACCGTGTCCCTGGCCGCGGTGTTCCAGTTCAGCCTCCGGGCGTTTGTCCCTGGCTCACTGGATGTCGGCGGGCTGACCTTCGCCAACTTCTCCGGCATGGGCAAATCGATTTATCTCGATGCGTTCGCCAATACCTTGTTGCTGAGCGTGGAGACGACGGTTTTCTCGCTTGTCGCCGCCTATCCCCTGGCCTACGCCCTGGTTCGTGTGAAGAACCGGGCTCTCAAATCCTTCATCCTGATCGTTTCGATCACGCCGCTGTTTCTGGGTGAAATCGTCCGGACCTACTCGTGGATCGCCGTCCTGGGCAGCAACGGCTTCATCAACGGCACCTTGCGAAAGCTCGGCCTGATCGAATGGCCATTCGAACTCATGTTCACCCACTTGGGCGTGCTCGTCGCGCTGGTGCACGTGACGATTCCCGTGGTGGTCCTGATGCTCGCTACGGCGATCTCGCACATCAACCGCGACTACGAGAAGGCCGCGCAAAGCCTGGGCGCGGGCCCCGTCAAGACTTTCGTCACGGTCACGCTGCCTCTTTCAATGCCGGGCATTCTGGCCAGCATCACGACCGCCTTTGCCTGGACTTTCAGTGCTTTTGCGACGCCTCAGATGATCGGCGGAGGCCGCGTTCCCACGGTTTCGACCCTGGTCTACCAACTCGGATTTTCCTCCATGAATTTTCCGCTGGCAGCCAGCCTGAGTGTGATGGGGCTGCTGATGACGACCGCGGCGCTCTTTGCCTTGGGACTCTTGACGAAGCGCCTGAAGGCCGTTGGAGGACACTGAAATGAAGATCCGAAGTTCCCTGCCTCTGCCGCTGCGTGTGGCCGGGCCGCTGCTGATCGCCATCCTGCTTGCATTCGTCTTGTTGCCGGTGGTGGTGGTGACGATCGCCGCATTCAACGAAAAAGCGATCCTTGCTTTTCCGCCTGAAGCGTATTCGCTCAAGTGGTTTGCGCGGGTGTTCAGCTATCCGGATTTCCAGGAAGGATTTCGCTCAAGCATGGTCGTCACCGGATGGTCTTCTTTCCTGGCTTTGGTGATCGGGACCTGTCTTTCCATCGCCGTGAAGCGGTTGGAATTCAGTGGCAAGCAGCTCCTCCTCGCAATCCTGCATTCGCCGCTGGTGGTGCCGCATTTCACGTTGGGGCTGGGCCTGCTCATCCTGGTGTCGCAGACCTCGGTGCAACGTGGATACGGCATCGTCATCCTGTGCCACGTCATGCTGGTGCTGCCTTTTGTGCTCAGGAGCGTCTATGTTTCCATGGAGAACCTGGACGAACGGCTTGAACAGGCGGCGGCCAGTCTGGGCGCGTCGCCGGTGAAAGTGCTCTTTACGGTCACGGTTCCGCTTCTGGCTCCGGGACTCTTCGGCGGATGGCTGTTCGCCGCCATCATGTCGTTCAGCGAATTCACGGCATCGCTTTTCGTGACGACACAGGACACGCAGACGCTGCCGGTGGCCATGTACAACTACGTTCGGGAGTTTGCCGACCCGACCCTGGCGGCGCTCTCCGCTGTCTACATCGCGGTGACGGCAGCTCTGCTTGCGTTTGCCAACTATTTTCTGGGCTTGGGGAAGATCCTCAACATCGAGGACAGCCATTAGTGCGGTGCGCGTGAACTATCGGACTGACGTAGCCGACTCGGCCGTTCAATACGAGGTCTCTCGCTATCGTCCTTTGGGTTTGACCTTCAGGGTCTTGCGCACAACCTTGCGCAAGGCCTTGCCAACTACCCCTGCACGCGCACCGACGCCCGCGCCTCGCGCGGCGTCCTCGCGAAGCGCTGGCGAAAGAGCTTGCTGAACACGGCCTGGTCCGAGAACCCGCAGGCATAGGCGATGGCGCCAATGCTGAGCTGGCCGCTTTCCGCCTGCTGGAGGTAGCCCAGGCTCTTCACGAGGCGTTCCTCGCGCAGCGTGCCATGCACGCTCTTGTCCTGCGATGCGAATAACCGATAGAGCTGTGCGCGCGAGATGCTGGTGCCACGCGCGATATCGGCAACGTCGAGGTCCTGCCGATGCAGGTTGCGCTGGATGTACCGGTGCACCGCCTGCAAGCGCTCGGCCACCGGTCCGGCGCTCCTGTGGTCGAACCCCGGCGCGAGCGCCGCCTTGAGCAAGGCTTCGGTGGTCTGGAAGATGCCGCCGAGCACGGTGTCGAGCTCCGCCGCGGGCAGTGCGGCGCCATGGTTCGCCAGCATGGCGAGCTGAGAGCCGAGGAACGGTGCCAGCGCCATGCGTTCGAGCGTCTCGACCGAGCGCCCTCGCGGGCCGGGCGCGGCTCCCAGCACCCGCATGAGTCGCGGCCGGGAGAGCCGGACAAAGGCGAATCGTGAGCGATCCCAGCGCCCCCGCAACGGCTTCGCGACATCGCACAGCAACAGGGCGCCCGGCCCGAAGCTGGCGTGGATGCCGTTGTTCTGCTCGATGGTGAGATGGCCGCGTTCGATCAGCCAGATGCAGACGTCGGCCTCGCGCGGCGCGCTCGCCAGCGGCACGGTCGAGCGCATCTCGGAAGCCGGCACCTCGCAGTGCCCGACCCATCCCTTGGCGTCCTCGCAAAAAAGGATGCCGCGGCCGCCCTCCGCCGGGTCCGACACGATTTCCTGGTTCATCGACGCCAGGATGCGGGTCGACAAGTCGCTGACGCTGACTGCGTCCGCCGGGCCATCGGCCGTGAACAGGCGCCGCGCGGCTGCAAGCGAAGCATCCCTCGCACCGATGCCTTCGTTCGCGGTCAAGACAGCCATCGCCGCTGCAGCCCCTTCGCGCTGCTGACAAGGATCATGGGCCGAGCTCCGGTAAAGAGCCTGAACTGTCGCTGCTGCTGCCCAGCCTGTCATGAAGCCGGGATGAAACGCGGCGCAGCGGCAACAGGCGCCGATTTCATGAAGATTTCATGCGCATCGAGGGGGCGCCGCCAGGTTCAAGCGCGCGACGTGCTCGCGTGGGCACTCGACGCGCGGACCGGACTGGGGCCGATCAGTTGGGCAGTTGTCGCAGGGCGGCAGGTGAATCGTGTGCCATCGCCAGCTCGTACGCGGCCATGGTTGAAAGCGTCCGCCCTTCGAGCGTCCAGGCCGCGATCGACGGGGCGTCGGCGCACCCCGCCAACGCGGAGGCAACGCGCTCGCGCGCCCTCACTTCCGCCGGCTCCTCCGCGTCGACGCCAGAGGCCTCGGCCGCGCGACTGTAGTACCCCAGCAGGCGCGCGGCGGCCTGCCATCGGCCTTCCTCGATGGCCAGCCAGGCCGCCGTGCCGGCGTAGCGGCTGCCAAGATCGAAGTGCGCGATCAGCGGCGCCGCGCGCGCCAGTGCGGCCCGCGCGGCCGGCACATCGCCCCGCAGCAGGTGGGCGGTCGCCAAGGTGCCGAGGCAGAACGCCAGGAAGATGCCGTGCGTCGGCGCTGCCTCCAATCGCAGCGCGGCATCGCGCAGCGTGTCGGCGGCGAAGTCGTGAATGCCGCGCGTCAGCGCGATACCGGCCATGGTCCAGGACAGCACGCCTTCCCATTGCACCGAACCGCTGCGGACCAGCAGCGCGCGAGCTTCGGAGTAAAGACGACTGGCCTCTTCCCACTGCCGACTGCCCATTGCGAATCGCGCGAAGGCACTGACGCAGGCCGCCTGGACACGCGGCGGCGCGTCTTTGTCGTACAGGAGGTGCAGCTCCCGAAGCACAGCCTCCTGATGCGCGTCCGGCGGCGTGGTGCCAGGGATGAGCAGCAGCAGCGTCATGCCCAGCGTGGCCCGGTCGTCGGTCTGGCGCAGCAGCTGCGCGGCGCGCAACGCCGCCGCCCGACCGCGCTGCTGGTGCGACCAGATCAACATCCAGCCCAGCGCGAAGTGCAATCGGCCGGCAGCCTGCGCCGGGGTTCGATCGCCGACGTGCTTGAGCGCTGCCTCGCAGTAGCGCGCGCCTTCCGGCTGCAACGACCAAGCCTCGCGCCACAGGGCACAGGCATTGCCGGCGATCTCGATCGCCAGTTCGCCGTCATGCGCAAGCGCCCATTCCATCGCCGCACGCATGTTGGCGTGCTCGGGGCCGTAGCGTTCGCGCAATTCGTCGTCCGAGAGCAGCCAATAGTCGTCCGCGGAGCGAGCGATCAAGGCGGCGGTGGTGCGCGCATGCCGCTGTTGCCAGTCGGCCGTCTCGCCGGCCTCGGCCAGGCGATTCAATGCGTAGGCTCGCGTCGTTTCCAGCAGCCGCAGCCGGGACCGATCACCCCCGTCGGCGAGCAGAAGCGACTTGTCGATCAACGCGCCAAGGTGATCGAGCACCGCCCACGGGTCGATGGACTCGTCGGATGCCACCTCCTGTGCAGCGTCGGCGGAAAAGCTGCCCTGGAAGACGCCGATGCGGCGGAACACGGCCTGCTCGTCGGGCCGAAGCAATCCATGGCTGAATTCGAGTGCTGCGAGCAGGGTCTGGTGGCGATGCAACCCGTGCGGCGAGCTGGCGGTCAGCACCTTGAAGCGCGCATCCAGCCGCGCCAGCAGCCCATCGAGCCCCAGCACGGGCACCCGGGCGGCCGCAAATTCGAGTGCCAGCGGAATGCCGTCCAGGTGCCGGCACACCGCCGCCAGCCGCATCGCATTGGCGGCGCTCAACGAGAACCCGTCGACCACGGTCTGGATGCGATGCACCAGCAGTTGCACGGCGCCGCTGTCGCGAGCGGCTCCGAGCCCGGGCGCCTGCGGCAACGCCAGCGTGCCGAGGCGGTAGACATACTCGCCGCGCAGACCCAGCGGCTGCTGGCTGGTCACCAGAATGCGCACCTGTGGGGCGGCCTCATGGATCGCCTTCACCAGCCCGGCCACCGCAGGCAGCAGGTGCTCGCAATTGTCGAGCAGCAGCAGGGATCGCTGCGTGCGCAGCACGTCGACCACGACATCGACGGCCGCGCGTCCGAACGGGACTTGAAAGCCGAGCACATGCGCCACCTCGTGGCCGATGAAGTCGCCGTCGCTGTGCGAGGCCAGCTCGACACACCACACGCCGTCGGCGAACGACGGGCGCAGACTGCCGGCCAAGGTCCGCGCGAGGTGCGTCTTGCCCACGCCGCCGGTGGCCACCAGCGACACGATGGAATGCTCGTCCAGCAGCGCGCCCAGGCGTGCGAGGTCGGCTTCGCGGCCATACAGCGGCGGCAACCGTGCAGGCAGGTTGCCGTGCCGCGATCCCGTCGCCGGCTCGATCACGGCATGGGCCGGCAGGCTTGGCGGCGCGGCCGTCTCGAGCGGCGCCACGCGCGCGCCCGGCGACGACTCCTGCCGCACTTCGGCGGTGAAACGATAGCCGCGGCCCGCCACCGTGGCGATCAACTCGGCGCCGAGCGCCTTGCGCAGAACCACGATCTGCGCCGCGATGTTGTTCTCCTCGACCACCACGCCGCGCCAGACCAGCTCCAGCAACTCGTCCTTCGTGACCAGTCGGCCGGCCCGCTTGGCGAGCGCGATCAGGAGGTCGAACGAGCGCGCGCGCAGCGGCAGCTCGATGCCGTCGCGCATCAATCGCCGCTCGCGAAGGTCCAGGACGTGATTGGAGAAGTGGAGAATCATGCGCGCTTCGCGGCCAGGACGAGCCGAATTGTCCTCCATGGCGATGTCTGCGACGGGCGTAGCATGCCAGAACCGAGGGGTCCGCAGGAGACGCGCCTGATCCTTCAGCAGCCCGCTAGAACCCAGCCTCGCGCCAAGCCACCGAAGCCGCGTTGCGCAGGAAGCGCATCGCCGGCACCTCCCACTGCCCGGCGATCGCGACGCGGCCGCGCCACGCCGGGGTGTTGGCAGGCAGGGCCTGGCCGGCGTCCAGCACCACGCGGTACACGGCGTGTTCCGGATACAGCGTGCCGTTCTTCTCGCGCACCAGCACGTCGCCACCGAACAGCGATGCCAACTCCGGCTCGCCCAGCGTGCGGCTGGCGTCGCGGTCGATGCTGGCCACGGTCAGCCGCAGCGCCGGTCCGGCGAGGCCGTCGGCGATGAACAGCGCGCGGTCGCCACGGGCGATGCGGCGCACCGCCTCCTCGTCCACATAGCTCACGACCTGCCATCGGTCGGTCGCCACCAGCGAGCCCAGGTATTCCTGGCTCTTGAGCCATTCGCCGGGACGCAGGTCGGGATCGACATCGACCATCACGCCGGCAAAGGGGGCGACCGGGCGATACCGTTGCAGGTCGGTGCCGACGGCCGCCTGCTCGGCATTGGCGAAAGCCAATTGGTCGTTGAGGACCAGCCAATCCTTGCGACCGGCCGCATCGAGGCCGGAAGCCGCCGATTGCCAGGCCAGCAGGTCCTGGCGTGTACCGGCCTCGCGGGCGCGCAGGTCCAACTCCGCGGAAGACAGGCGCAGCAGTGGCTGGCCCGGCGGCACCGCCTGTCCGTTGGCCACGGGCAGTGCGTCCAGCACGGCGTGCGCCGGGGCGTAGAGGGCCAGCCGGGTCTGCGGCTGCAACAGGCCGGAGGTGTGGACGCGATCCGGCCACGGCAAGAAAAAGATGAACACCAGCAGCGCCGCCAGCAAGGCGCTGCGGCGGGCGCGGCGGCTGCGGCGCAGTGCGGGCCAGCGTGTGCGCCACGCCTGCAGTTCGCGCCACACGGGCAGCGCGACGAACCATCCCATCTCGACGACGAACAGGACGATGCCGACCGCCTTGATGAAGAAGTGATAGACCAGCGCCGCGATGCCGAGGAACAGCACCAGCCGATAGATCCAGACCGCCCAGGCGAACAGGATCAGGCCGGTCTGGCGGCCGCGCGGGAAGGCTTCCGGCGCCGGCTCGCCAAGCGCGAACAGGCGTTCGCGCAAGTCCCAGCGGGCCAGTGCGAAGGCGCGGCTGTGCAGGTTGGGCAAGCCCAGGCAGTCCGACAGCATGTAGTAGCCGTCGAAGCGCATGAAGGGGCTGGCGTTGATGGCCAGCGTGGTGATCCAGGTGGTGGTCGAAAGCAGGAAGGCGACCTGCTTGGGTCCGCCTTCCGGCAGCCAGGTCCAGGCCAGCGTCGCCCAGATGGCGATGCCCAGTTCGGTGACGATGCCGGCACTGGCGACCGCCAGCCGCTGCCCGCGGCGCGCCAGCTTCCACACTTCGTTGGTGTCGGTATAGGCCACCGGCCACAGCACCAGGAACGCCAGCCCCATGGTCGGCACCCGGCAGCCGTAGCGCTTGGCGGTGAGCGCGTGGCCCATTTCATGGCAGGTCTTGGCGAACACGATGGCGGCGCCGTACAGGAGCGCGCCGTTCCAGCTCAGCGTGTCCATCAGCGTGGCGGAGAAGCGGTCCCAATCGCGGTAGACGCCGGCCAGTCCGAGCACGCCGGCGACGATGGTCAGGAGCCGGAACGTGGGACCGAACAGGAACGCCAGCCGCGGTTGCAGCCAGCTCAGCCAGCGGTCGGGCCGCAGCAGCGGGATCCGAAAGAACAGGTAGTTGTGCAGCAGCCATTGCTGCCAATTGCCGCGCTGCTTGTCGCGCTGGGCGGCCAGCGCGGCGGCCGAACCGCTCGCCGGCTGGAGCAATTGCTGTTCGCGCAGGAAGGCCGTCAGGCGATCGAGCGCTTCGCGATCGACCTGCAATGCGGTGTCGCGGTTGATCTCGGCGAGCACCGCCTGCGGATCGCGCAAGTCCCAGCGGCTGAGCATTTCGAAGCTGGGCCAATCCAGCTGGAAGAACAGGTTGCG
Source organism: Variovorax sp. P2_H12 (assembly GCF_056403395.1). Lineage (NCBI taxonomy): Bacteria > Pseudomonadati > Pseudomonadota > Betaproteobacteria > Burkholderiales > Comamonadaceae > Variovorax > Variovorax sp. P2_H12. Next base: position 72,359 of record NZ_JBFUFO010000010.1, read on the forward strand.
CACCGGGTCGTGCAGCGTCCAGCTGGGCTGGCCGTCGGCCAGCCGCGGACCGGCGCCGATGGCGAGCTCCTGGCGCAGGGTGGGTAGGGCCGCCTGCATCCGGCCTCAGACGGCAAGGAACTGGCGAATGCTGGCGAGCGGACGCCGCAATATCCAGTAGATCAGCGGCACGCGCGCCCCGGCCAGCTTGGCCGTGCCCTTGAGACCGATGCGCTGGTCGGTGGGGGCATCGAGCCTGGCGCGCACGCGGTAGGCGTAGCTGCCATCCGGGCGAGGCGTGGCGCGGTGGCTCATGTAGCGCAGCGTGCCCGACACCGGCGACAGCGGCGATGCCGCCAGGTACAGGTTCAGCGGCGCCTGGTCGGCCACGGGGATGGCGTCGCCGATCGGCACCCAGGCTTCGATTTCGACATCGCTGGCCGACGCCACCTGCATGATGCGCTCGCCCGTCTGCACCGGGCGGCCGATCCACTCCGACGGGTCGTCGAACAGCACGATGCCCGCCTGCGGCGCCAGCACGCGCGAGCGCTGGGCCTGGCCCTCGAGGAAACCGGCCTGGGCCTGCTTCTCCGCGATCTTGCCGAGCAGCGTGGCCAGTTGCGCATTGGCGCGCGGATCGTTCAGCACCATCTGCGCCGCTTGCCGGTATTCCGCTTGCGCGGTGCCCAGCGCTTCACGCGCCACGGTCAGGCGGCTGCCGATCGGCGCCTGGTCGAAGGAGAACAGCGCCTCGCCGGCCGCCACCACCTGGTTGGGGCGGACCGCGAAATCGGCAATCACGCCGTCCAGCGGGGCGCGGATGGTGGCCGGATTGGCCGGCACCAGTTCGCCCGGTGCCAGCACCGTCAGGCGCACCGGGCACAGCAGCACGGCCAGAAGCGCCAGGCCCACGGCGAGACGGCGGCGCCAGCGCTGGCCTTGCGGTCCGCCGCTCCACCAGCCGCGCAGCCGCGCCGGCAGCGCGGCCACGGACCAGCGCGAGCGTCGGTGCATGGCGCGCCAGGCGTGCTGCCAGATGTCCATCCATTCATCGAGCAGCGCCAATTGCTCGGGCGCCAAGGGTGCATCGCCGGCCAGCAGCAGGCCGGCCGGGTCGGCTGCACCGTCGGCTTGCCCCTCGACGGGGTGGTGCAAGCTCCGCAGCGGCACCCATGTGGCGAAGGCAGGCAGCCACTCGTCCCATTCAGCAGTGACGGCTACCGGCAGTTGCGCGGGTTCGACCGCGAGCGCGCCGCCGGCTTCGTGGTGCGCGGCCAGCGCGCGGCACAACCGGTCGAGCCACTGTGCATACGGCGCATTGGCTTCGACCGCCACCACGCCGGAGAGCGTGTGCACGCCGTCGGCGCCGAACCACAGCGCGGCCTGGCGATACGGCGCCAGCACGCGGCTGTCGTTGACCGCCAGAAAGGCGAGTTCGTTGCCGCTGCCCGCAGCGCGGGCGCGCTGGGCCAGTTCGAGCAGTTTGAGTAGCGGATGGGCTGGTGCGCCGTGGATCATGCCCGCCATCTCGCCGCCGCCGCACTCCGCGACAGCGCCGCCAGGCGCTCGGCGGCGCCACCGCGCGCGGCACGCAGTTGATCGCTCAGGCTCGCACGGCCGGCCGGTTGTTCTGCGAGTTCGGGCCGCCATTCGGCATGCGCGACCTTGGCGCCCGGGCCCTCCCTGGTGATGGTGATCTTGAAGACCTGCACCGCCTCGCGCCCCTGGGCATCGCGCGCCACCACCTTGAATGTGAGCGTGCCTTCGAAGCCGAGTGGCGGCGTGCCTTCGAAGCGCGCCGTGCGGGCATCGAACTTGAGCCAGCCCGGCAATGGCGTGCCGTCCACCGACACCGCGCTCAGCTGGATCGCCGCGCTCTCGCCGGCATGGGCGAAGGTGTCGGCCGGCAACTGCAGCGAGATCCGGCCGCCACTGCGCACGTCGAGGTCGGCGATCGGGTGGTTGGCAATCAGTGCATCGCCACGGCCCAGCAAGTCGGGCCGGACCAGGAACTGGAAGCCGCCGTCGACCGCCGGCTGTGCCAGCCTGGGCGCGAAGCTCGGTCCCGGGCCCCAAGCGGAGAGGGAAGCCGAATCGAGTGCGGACAAGCCGCCGTCGAGGCTGCTCACCCAGAAGCCCGGCCACGGCGCCGCCGTGCCACCGTCGGATGCTTCGGGCGACGTCGACTGCACCTGGGGTCTGTCGTCTTGCGGAATGGGAATCGCCGGCGTGATCTGGAGCTCGGCCTGCGGCGCTGGCGGAATTTGCGGCGGCGGCGCTGGCGGCGCTGGCGGCGCACTGGCCTCGACGGTCAGGGTCGCGCTGGCGTTGCCCGCGGCATCGCGCACCTGCACCTTCAATGGGCCGGCGCCTGCGTTGGCAAGCGACCAGCTGCTGCCGTCGGCGCCGATCGTGGCGAGCACCCAGGTGACGCCGCCGTCGAGCGACGCCGCGACCGATTCGCCGGCGGCCAGCGGCGCCGACAGGAGGCCGCTGACGCTGTCGTTGTCGGCCCGCGCGGCCGAGGTCACCGTCGTGGTGGGGGGCGCCGTGTCGAGCGTGTAGACCCTGCTGGTGGCGGTGCCCTCGTTGCCGGCGGCGTCGACGACCTTGAGCATCAGCGTGTTGCTGCCGACGAGCGTGACGCCACTCCAGCTCAACGTGGTGCCGTTGACCATGCGGGTGATGTCGGCCCAGGTGGCCCCGTTGTCCAGCGAGCCATAGACGATGTCGCCGGCCGCCAGCGGCGCGCCGAGCGTGGCGCCGAGGGTCTGGGCGGCGGTGTGGGTGATGAAGTCGCTGTTGCTGGCGCCTGTGTCGGCCGACAGCGCCAGGTTGCCGAAGCTGGTCGTGGGCGCGGTGGCGTCGACCACGTAGGCACGCGAATAGGCGGCGCCGTGGTTGCCCAGGTCGTCGCTGACCCGGAGCATCAGCGTGTTGCTGCCGGCCAGCGTGACACCGTTCCATGTCAGCGTGGTGCCCGAGACCTTGCTGGTGATGTCGGTCCAGGTGTTGCCGCCGTCGAGCGAGCCGTAGACGACGTCGCCGGCGGCCGGCGCGGCGCTGAGGGTCGCCGTGAGAGTCTGGGCGGCCGTCCGGGTGATGAAGTCGCTGTTGCTGGTGCCGGTGTCGGCCGACAGCGTCACGTTGCCGAAGCCGATCGCGGGCCCCGTCGTGTCGAGCACGTAGGCCTGCGACAGGACGGCGCCATCGTTGCCTGCCGCATCGCTGACCTTGACCCGCAGCGTGCTGCTGGCGCTCAGCGTCTGGCCGGCCAGCGTCCAGGTATTGGCGCCGACCGTGGTGGTGGCTGCGGTCCAGGTGCTGCCGTTGTCGAGCGAGACGTAGACCGTTTCACCGGCGGCCAGGTTGGCCGACAGCGTGCCGCTGAGGGTCTGCGCCGCGACATGGGTGATGAAGTCGCTCGCCGAGGCGCCGCTGTCGTTGGAAAAGGCCACGCTGGCGACGGCGGTGGTGGGCGCCGTGGTATCGAGGGTGTAGGCCCGGCTGGTGGCGGCGCCGTTGTTGCCGGCCGCGTCGGTGACGCGGAGCATCAGCGTGTTGCTGGCCGCCAGCGTGACGCCGGTCCAGCTCAGCGTGGTGCCGCTGAGCTTGCCGGTGATGTCGGTCCAGGTGGCGCCATTGTCGAGCGAGCCGTAGACGATGTCGCCGGCCGCCGGCGCCGCGCTGAGCGTGGCGGTGAGGGTCTGGGCCGCGGTATTGGTGACAAGGTCGGTGCTGCTGGCGCCGGTGTCGGCCGACAGCGCCACGTTGCCGAAGCCGATCGCGGGCGCGGTGGTGTCGAGCACATAGGCTTGCGCGTAGGCGGCGCCGTGGTTGCCGGCGGCATCGCCGACGCGGACCTTGAGCGTGCCGCTGCCGGTCAGCGTCTGGCCGGCCAGCGACCAGGTGTTGGCGCCGGCCGAGGCGGCGGCGAGGGTCCAGGTGCTGCCGTTGTCGAGCGAGACGTAGACGCTCTCGCCGGCCGCCAGGTTGGACGCCAGCGTGCCGCTCACGGTCTGCGCCGCGGTGTTCGTGATGAAGTCGCTGCCGGACCTGCCGGTGTCGGCCGAGAAGGCGGCGCCGGCCACGGTGTTGGTCGGCGCCGTGGTGTCGATGACGATGTCCTTGCTGGCGCCGAGAGAACCGGCAGTGCCCGGCGTGGCCAGCGTGACCGAGGCGGCCTGGTGGGCGCCGCCGGCGTCGATGATGGTGGCGCCGTTGAGCGCCAGCGCGCCGGTCGAGCTGTAGTCGAGGTCGGCGCTGTTCTGGCCGGCGCCGACGGTGTAGCTGAAGGTCAGCGTGCCGCTGCCCGAGCCGCCGGTGTAGGTGGCGCTGCCGCCGCCGGCGAGCGCCAGCGTCGGCGTGCCGCCGCTGGTGTCGACCGTGACCGCGCTGGAGAAAGTGACGGTGATGGTGAGGGTCTGGCCACTGCCATAGGCGCCGTCGGCGGTGCTGGCGCTGACGCCGGTGATGCTCGGCTGCGAGCCGTCGACATTGACGCCGGCCGTGCCGCCGACGCTGTTGAGGGTGGTCGTGGCGTCGTTGCCGGCGCCGTCCTTCAGGCTGCCGCCGTTGGGCGACAGCGCGCCGACCGTGATGCCGTTGGCGTCCATGTCGCCGTTTTGCACGGTGTAGCGGAACACCAGCGCGCTGGTGCCCGAACCGGACACGTAGTCGGCGTAGCGGGTGGTGGCGCCGACCACGATGGCGATGCGCGGCGTGCCGCCCGAGGCGTCGACCGTGACGGCTTCGTCGAAGCGGACCGTGAAGTCCAGCACGCCGCCGCTGTAGTAGGTGCCGTTGGCCGGTACGTCGACCGAGGCGACAGTGGGCGCGGTGGTGTCGACGGTGAGGGTCAGCCCGGCGGAGGCGGCCGAGACGTTGCCGGCGGTGTCCGTCGACACCGCGGTGAAGGTATGGCTGCCCTCGCTCAGCGCGCCGGTGGTGTAGGTCCAGCCGCCGGCGCCGGCGATGACGGTGCCGATCAGCGTGGCGCCGTCGTACAGCGAGACGGTGCTGCCGTTCTCGGCCGTGCCGCTCAGGGTCGGCGTGGCGTCGGCGGTGAGGCCGTCGGCGCTGGACGGGCCGGTGTCGCTGGCGGTGGCCAGCACCGGCGTGCCGGGCGTGGCCGGGCTGCCGGTGTCGAGCACATAGGCCTGGCTGCGCACGCTGCCCTGGTTGCCGGCGGCGTCGATCACCTTCAGCTGCAGCGTGTCGCTGCCGGCCAGCGTGACGCCGTTCCAGCTCAGCGCGGTGCCGCTGACCTTGCTGGTGATGTCGGTCCAGGTGGAACCATTGTCGAGCGAGCCGTACAGGATGTCGCCACCGGCCAGTGCGCCGCTCAGCGTCGCACTGAGGGTCTGGCTGGCGGTCTTGGTGATGAAGTCGGTGCCGCTGGCGCCGGTGTCGGCCGACAGCGCCAGGCCGCCGAAGGTGGTGGTCGGCGCCGTGCTGTCGTAGACATAGGCCTGCGACCGCACGGCGCCGTCGTTGCCGGCGGTGTCGCTGACCTTGACCCTGAGCGTGCTGCTGGCCGTCAGCGTGACGCCGCCCAGCGACCAGGTGTTCTGGCCGACGGTGGCGCTGGCGACGGCCCAGGTGGCGCCGTTGTTGAGCGAGACGTAGACGCGCTCGCCGGCGGCCAGGTTGGCCGACAGGGTGCCGCTGACGGTCTGCGACGCGGCGTTGGTGATGAAGTCGGTCGACGAGGTGCCGCTGTCGTTGGAGAACGTGGCGGTGGCCACGCTGGTGGTGGGCGCGGTGGTGTCGAGCGTGTAGTTCTGGAAGCTGAGGGCGCTGTCGTTGCCGGCGGCGTCGCTGACCTTGAACATGAGGGAACTGCTGCCGGCGCTCAGCGTGGCGCCGTTCCAACTCAGCGTAGTGCCCGAGACCTTGCTGGTGATGTCGGTCCAGGTGGCGCCGCCGTTGACCGAGCCGTAGACGATGTCGCCGGCGGCCGGCGCGCCGCTGAGCGTCGCGGTGAGGGTCTGGGACGCGGTCTTGGTGATGAAGTCGCTGCTGCTGGACCCGGTGTCGGCCGACAGCGCCATGTTGCTGAAGCTGGTGGTCGGCGCCACCGTGTCCAGCGTGTAGGCGTGGGTGTAGGCGGTGCTGGAGGTGTCGGCGTTGCTCACGCGCGCCACGAACATGTTGCTGCCGGCCAGCGTGGTGCTGGTGCTCCATGCGCTGGAGCCCACGGCGTAGGTGGTGGCATCGCTCCACGTGACGCCGTTGTCGTAGGACACTTCGACCCGCTCGCCGACGGCCAGGTTGGCGGACAGCGAGCCGGTGATGGTCTGCGCCGCGGTGCGGGTGATGAAGTCGAAGCTGCTGGTGCCGGTGTCGGCCGACAGGCCGGCGGTCGTGACCGTGGTGACCGGCGGCAGCAGCTTGACGTCGGTGATGTTGAAATTCTGGAAGGTCGCATAGTCGACCGAGGTGATCGTGACGCTGCGCATGTCGTTGAGCGGGCTGTTGAAACCGGAGACCGTGCTCAACACGCCGCCGGCGTTGATACCGCTCTGGTTGAAGCTGGAGACGGTGCCGTCGGCCCAGGTGACCGTGAACGTGAGCGAGCCGGCATAGGCCTGGGCCCCGAACGAGCTGATGTCGAAGCTGTAGCCGGCCTGAATTGCGACGGTGAGGCGCACGCCACTACTGCCGTCGGCGGCATACGGGTAGAGGCCGTCGTCCGGCTGGCCGTATTGGTAGATGTACATCTCCGGGCCGGCGAACGTGATGGTCTTGCCCGATACGCTTTTGACGATGCTGGTTACCTGGGGGAAGTCGGAGCCGTCGACACCGAAGACGAAGGGCACCACCGTCAGCGCCCCGTCGTACTGCGTCAGCGCCAGTTCGCGGGCCTCGACGGTCCCGCTGTGCGCCTCCAGCGTCCAGTCGCCGCCGAGGCGGGCCGCGCCGGTCAGGTCGGTCGAGGCGGCGACGTCGGCGCCGGTGGCCTGGGCGATGCCGTCCAGCAATCGGGCGCCGCTGCCGGCGGCGATGTCGCAGCCATACAGCAGCAGGTCGCCGTCGGCGCTCAGCGCGCGGCCCAGCTCGGCCAGTTCGGCCTGCGTTGCGGCCGAGGCCAGCGACGACTCGGTCAGCGCCTTGCTGCCGAGATTGACCATGCCCTCCGAGCCGTGCGACAGGATGTGGATCGCGTCCAGCCCGCTCTGGGTGGCGGCCCATCGCGCGATCTGCGCCAGGCCGTCGCGGCTGCCGTCGAATTCGACGATGCCGACGCCGTCGCGCACGCCCGCTTCCAGGCTCTTGTAGTTGGCCAGCGAGGTGTCGACCACCACCACCTCCTTCCTGCCGTCATCCCTGGCCGGTTCGGCGGCGCGCACCTGTACCGCCGGCGGCACGGGCGGCGCTGCGCTGTCCTGGGCGGCATGGGCGGCGTCGGCCACGGCGCCGTCGAACATGAAGCGCTGTTCCAGCGCGAGCAGTTGCGACGCCGGGCGCAGCGCACGGCGGCTGCCGAGGGCACCGGCGGGCAGACGCAGAGGGGAGATCGACGGGTTCATGGCGGGCTTCCGGGGTGAGGCGGCTGGTGCAACCGACCTGAGAGGTGGTGAGGAACTAGCGCTGCGGCGGCGTCATCAGGACCTTGCCGCTCATGCCGGCGGCCAGTTCGCTGAAGCGGCCGTCGATGACCGCACTCAGCTTGACCGACTGGCTGACCGGATCGACGCGGGCGCCGATGCGCTGCACCTTGGCCGGGTAGGTCTTGCCGGTCTCGTCGATGTTGACGTTGAAGGCGGTGCCATTGCGGACCCAGGCGAGCCAGCGCGATGGAACGATGAACTCCAGTTCCAGCTGGCTGTCGTCGAGGATTTCCATCAATGCCTGGCCCGGCTGCACGTACTGCTGCTCGCGCGCCTTCTGCTCGGCGATGCGGCCGGAAAACGGCGCCGCGATCTGGCATTTGCCGATCAGCGCACGATTGGCCGAGACCTCGGCCTGCGCCTTGAGCATCTCCGCCTTCGAGGTGTCGAGTTCGATCCTGCCGACCGAGTTGAGCTCGGCCAGCTTCTGATTGCCGCGCCAGGCGGTATCGGCCGCCATCTGCGCGGCCTGGGCCTTGGCGAGCTGCGCTTGCTGCAGCTGGCAGTCGAACTGCACCAGCATCTGCCCTTGCTTGAAGGCCGCGCCCTCGGCCAGCGGCAGGCGGTTGATCTTGGCGCCGATCTCGGCGGCCAGCGTGGTGTAGCGGCGCGGCGCCAGCTGGGCTCGGACCTCGCGCGTTTCCAGCGCCGAACCGCCCGCGGGTTCCGGCGTGGCCGCCTGAATGCCTGGGGAGAGAACGGCCAGCGCGCAGGCCAGTGAGCGGCAGAGGCGGGGGCTCGGTGACACGCGCATCAGTGGGCTCCCGCGAGCTCCGGCAGCCGGCCCTGGTTCCAGCTTTGCAGGGACGTGGCGACCGCCTCGGTCAGCGCGGCCAGCGGCATGGTGGACGAGGCGTCGATGGCGGGCTCCATGCCCAGCGTGGCTTGCAGCCGCGAGGCGGCCGCCTGCGCATTCGACAGCGCCTGGTAGCGGCGCAACTGCGACAGCACCGACGTGCTTTGCTGCGAGATCCGGTCCAGAGCGGACTGTTTCTGGGCATCGGCCTGGTTGGAGACATGCTGCGCGATGCGGCCGTCGACCTGGGCGATGGCGTCGGAGCGTTCGTACTGCCGGGCGGTGTTGGCGTATTGCAGGCGGGCGATGTGCAATTGGCTGAGCACCGCCATCTGCATGGCCATGCGGCGCTGGTCGGCCAGCGCGACGCCAGCGTCGGCCAGGCGCATCTGCGCCGGCGCCGCCAGCAATCCCAGCAAGTTGAACGAGATCTGCGCGCCGACCTCGTTCCAGCTCTGGTTGATCAGGAATGGGTCCGTGCTGTGCCTGGCGCTGTAGTTGAAGGACAGGCCGGGGAACAGCTTGAGCAGGGCGCGCCGCGTTTCCTGCTGGGCGATGCGGGCGTTGTAGATGCCTTCGCGCAACTCGGGATTGCGAAGCAGCACCGTCTCTTCCATCTTGTCCAGCGGCTGTTCGAGCCAGACGGTATTCACTTCACTGGGCGGCTCGACCACGGTGTAGTCGGTGGCCAGCGGCAAGGCGGTCAAGGTCGCCAGTTCGACCCGCGCGGTCGACAGTTCCTGCTCGATGGTTTCCAGCAGGCGCAGGTTCTCCAGCAGCTGCCGCTGGTAGCGCAGCGGTTCCAGGGGCGAGCGAATGCGGTCGTCTTCGGCCCTGCGGGCATCCTTGAGCGCCTGCTCCGAATCGGCGATGGTCGTGCGCAGCAAGGGCATCAGCTTTTGTGCGGCGACGACCCGCCAGTAGGCCGTACGCACGTCCAGGACCAGGTTGTGCAGCGCCTTGCGGCGGCGCTCGCCGGCGATCATGACGCGGTCGGCGTTCTGGCGCGCGGCGAAGTAGCTCTGGCCGAAGTCGAGCAAGCTCCACGAAATGCCGAATTCGCTGAGCGTCGCCTCGCGGCTGGAGGAGATGTACGGATTGGCCAGCGACGGCTTGCCGGTGACGAAATCGATGCTGCGGGTGATCAGGTCATTGTTGCGATCGCGGTAGCCGGCCGCGGCGATCAGCTTGGGCAGCATGTCGAACTTGCCGGCCTCGAAAGTGCCCAGTGCCACGGCTTCCTCCATGGCCCGGTAGCGGCGGTCGGCGTTGTACTTGATGGCGCGGGCCACGGCGCCATCCAGGGTCAGCGGACCGGCCAGCGGCTCGACATCGCGCTGCAGCGCGACCTTGTCCTGCTGCAGCGTCGTACGTATTTCCTGCGACGAAAGCTGGGCGGTCTCCACGTTGAAGGACGCGCAGCCGCTCAGCGTCAGCACGCCGGCGACGCCGAGAACAGCAGCCCAATGAAGACCGCGATGTGTGTGTTGAAAGTTGTGCATGGAGGGGGATGTCATCTCTGGATCGCGCGGCGGTCACGCTGCCGCTCAGGAAGAGCGGTGTGCCCGGGGTGCGAGCGGGAGCAGGGCGCCTCGTGCCGACGGGTTCGGCAGGCTGTGCAAGCACCGCCGCGAACCAGGCAATGGGTGTCCGCTGAACCGAACTACTTCGCCATGGGTATCGAGTTGATTGCTTGGTGGGATCAGGCGACCCACCAGGTGGGCCACGTGCTTCGGAAAAGAGCAAGACGCATGTCCGTCACCCGGAATGCGATCGAGCGATTCTGTTGCTTTTTATTGTAACTAAAAGTTGTCGATGCTCTTCGCGCAGGAGCATCGACCGGCCGCGCTGACCGCGGCGAAGCCCTTGAGTCTCGTGGTGAGCTCGCGCGTTTCGAGATGATGCCGCTCAGGAGCCCTTCACGAGGCTGCACCGCGATTCGCTCAGCGGCTGGAATGCCTGGTCGCCCGGGATCACGGCCTTCACGTGGAAGTAGTCCCACGGATACTTCGATTCGGAGGGCTTCTTGACCTGCATCAGGTACATGTCGTGCACCATGCGCCCATCCTCGCGAACGCGGCCGTTGCTGGCGAACACGTCGTTGATCCGGGATTCGCCCAACTGCTTGCGGACCGCGCTCGCTTCATCGGTTCCCGCCGCCTGAACGGCCCGCAGATAGCTTTGCACGGCGGAATAGGTTCCTGCATGGATCAGGTTCGGCATCCGCTTGTGCTTCGCGAAGAAGCGATGGCTCCAGGCCCGTGTCTTTTCGTTCAAATCCCAATAGAAGGCCTCGGTGAGAAAGAGGCCCTGCGCCGCCTGCAGCCCGAGCGCGTGCACGTCGGTGATCGACCCGGACAGGGGAACCAGGGTCTGGTTCTTCGTGAGGCCGAACTCCCGCGCCGCCTTGATGGCGTTGATCAGGTCGCCGCCAGCGCTCGCGATGCCGACGGCTTGCGCCTTCGAGGCCTGGGCCTGCAGCATGAACGACGAGAAATCAGGCGTGCCGATCGGATGGCGTGCGCTCCCCACCACCCGGCCGCCAGCGGCCTTGACCGCGGCCAGACCATCCTCTTCGATGGATTGACCGAGCGCGTAGTCCACCGTGAGGAAGTACCAGTCCCGTGCGCCGCCCTTCGTCACGGCGGTGGCCTGCGGCCTGGACGTGGAGTAGGTGTCCCAGGTGTAGCTGATGGTGTGGCGCGAGCAGTCTTCGTTGGTCAGGCGCATGCTGCCGGCACCCGTCACCATCAGCAGGCGGCGCTTCTCCCGCGTCACGTTGGAGGCGGCGATGGCGACGGCGGAGTTGATCGCGTCCACCACCATGTCGACCTGCTGCGTGTCGTACCACTCCCGTGCCTTGTTGGCGCCGATGTCGGCCTTGTTCTGGTGGTCGGCGAACACCATGTCGATGTTGAAGCCCGGCCTGGCCTCGGCCTTGAAGTCCTCGATCGCCATTTGCGTGGCGATGACCGAGCCACGACCGGCGAGTTCGGAGAAGATGCCGCTCATGTCCGTCAGCACGCCGATCTTGACCACAGCGTCGGACACCTGGGGCGTCGCGGCATGGGAGGTGAGCTGGAAGACGGCCGCTACCGCAGCAGCGAGAAGGCGAAGTCGGAGAGGGTTGCGAAATGACATGGCGAGGTCTTTCAATCGAGTGACGTGTGTGGAAGGAGTGGCAGCGCGTGCTGCCCATGGCCCTGGGACTGACAGCTGCGCTAGCGCTGCTCCGAAGCCGATGTGGCGTGCTGTCGCTGGACTTCGCGCCAGAGCACCTTGCCCGATGCGGACTTGGGCAGCTCGCTGACGAAATCGACGACGCGCGGCACCTTGTAGGCCGCCATCTGCGTCTTGGCCCAGGCAATGAGGTCGTCGCCGGTCGGCCGGGACTCGATGCCTGGGCGCGGCACCACGACCGCCTTGACGTTCTCGCCGCGGTAGTCGTCCGGCACGCCGACGACGCAGGCCTCCTGAACGCCGGGATGGCGGTACAGCAACGCCTCGACTTCGGCCGGCCAGACCTTGAAGCCGCTGGCGTTGATCATCCGTTTCAACCGGTCGGTGACGAAGAAGTAGCCTTCATCGTCCTGGTAGCCGATGTCGCCGGTTCGAAAGAACGACCGTCCGCCGATGTCCATGAAGGATTGCGCACTGGCCTCGGGCTGCCGCCAGTAGCCCCGGAACACGGTGGCGCCGCGCAGAACGATTTCACCCGCCTGGCCGGGAGGGAGTTCGACGCCCGAATCGGGGTCGACGATCCGTACGTCGTTGCCGAAGATGGGGATTCCCAGGCATTGCAGCTTCGCGCGTTCGATCGGGTTGATCAACGCCATGGCCGCCGTCTCGGTGAGGCCGTAGCCTTCCGCGAAGTCGATGTCGAACTCTTCCTTCAGCCGTTGCGCCACCGCTTGCGGCATCGCCGAGCCGCCGCCGATGAGATTGCACAGGGAGCCCAGGCCGAAGCTCCGGTAGTTCGGGCTGGCGAACATGTCGATCACCATGGTCGGTATGCAGGCGAAGTGGGTGATGCCGTGCTCGGCAATCCACCGACCCGCCAGTTCCCTGTTCCATCGGGGCATCACGACGGCGGTCGCGCCCAGGTAGACATTGCTCAACACGCCGAAGACGAGGCCCGTGATGTGGAACATCGGGAGCGCCGCGAGCATGCACGAGGACGCGCTCATCTGCGGCCACAGGGCGCCCGCCAGCGCATTCGGCATCAAGGTGTCATGCGTGTGGATGCAGCCCTTGGGGCGCCCGGTGGTGCCCGAGGTGTAGGGCAGCATGGCCATGTCGGACGCGCCGGCCTCCTGGGGCCGTGGCGCGATCGACTGGGCGAGCACATCGAGCCACCGCGAACAACCCGCCGGCAGCGCGTGCTCGGTCAGGAGGAGGGCTTCCAGGTCACGGGGGATCTCCTTGCGTCCTTCCGTCGACGTCGGGAGCGCATCGACATAGCGGGTCGCGAGCACGGCGGGCGCAGCACCCTCGGCACCTGGAGTCAGGCCGCGGATCGCTGCGCACAGCGTCGCGGCCACGTCGGCCGTGCAGATGGCGGCAGCGGCCTGCGAATCCTCGAGATAGTGCCCCAGTTCCTCGACGGTGTTCATCGGGCTGACCGGAACGACCACGGCGTCGGCGCGCAGGATGGCGTAGTAGGCCGTCACGAACTGCGGGCAGTTTTGCATCTGCAGCAGCACCCGGTCACCCTTTTTGACCCCCTTCGCCTGGAGCCAGCCCGCCACGGACAGTGCCTGCTGGCGCAACGCCGCATAGGTCAGCGCGCGCCCGAAGAACAGGTACGCGGGCTTGTCGGGGTAACGGGCCGCAGACACCTCGAGGTTGAACCACAGCGTCGTGGCCGGTACCGTGAGCCGCGACGGCAGGTGGCGCGGCCAATGCGCGGGCGTGCCGCCTGTCGTGGCACCGAGCGCCTCGTTCATCGGATCGCCTTCGCGCATGCCAGGCGTTCCTTGCCCCATGTCGTCAGTTCGGCCAGCACCTGGCGGGTCTCGGGCAGGAAGGGGAACAGCGTGAATACGTGCACGGAGTCCTCGATCAGCCGCAACGTGGTGTGGACGCCGTGCGCCTGCGCCTTGTCCGCGAAGCGTGTGGTGTCGCTCAACAGCACCTCGCCGTGCGTGGCCGCGAGGTAGACCGGCGGCAGGCCTCGCAGATCGCCGTAAAGGGGCGATACGAGGGGATCGGTCGGCTCGTGGCCCTGGAAATAGGAGGCGGCGAGGAGGCTCAAAGAATCCTTGTGCGCCGCCGGATCGTCGCCCGAATGGGCCTGCACGCTGGGGCCGCTGAGCGTCAGGTCGACGAACGGACAGACTGCGAACACCCCGGCGGGCGCCGCGAGCCCCGCACCGCGGATCGCGATCGCCAGGGCGAGTGCCAGGCCGCCGCCCGACGATTCACCGCTCAGGAGAACGCGATGCGCGGGCACGCCGCTGGCCAGCAGGCCGCGATAGGCCTCCAGGGCATCGTCGATGGCGGCGGGATAGGGATGCTCGGGCGCGAGCCGGTAGTCGACCGTATGGCAGACGCCGCCGACCGCCGCGGAGAGCCGGTGCGCGTACTCCAGGGAGCTGCGGGCCGATCCGAGCACGTACGCCCCGCCGTGAAAATGCAGCACGACAGGGCCGTCCAGCGGTGCGTCCGTCGCCGTGACCCGGAAGGTCCGAACGCCGCGAAGCTCGATCTCTTCGACGCATGCGTAGGCAGGCACGGGAAAATGGCTGAGCAGCATCCGGTCGTAGGCCTCGCGCATGCCGTCATGGCCACGCGCCACGTCTTCGGGTGTGAACGTCCCTTTCCAGAGATCGAAGGCGCGCTGACTCTCGGGCCGCTGCATCCGCTTGCCTTCGCGCGCCGCCGCCACGCCCACCACATCGCCCGGCGGCCGTTGGGCCGCCAGCAACTCGTTGTGGCCCCAGACGAATCCCCACGAGGTCTCGGCCAACGGATCGATGCGCGCCAAGCCCTTCCAGCGACCGTCGCGGGCCTTCGCGCGCTCCGGGTCGGACTCGTGCACCATCTTGACGATGGCCCGGGCGCCCGCCTGGACGCGCGTCGTGCGGGGCCGGCGGCGGCTCTCGTACTCCTGCAGCCGTTCAGCGGCACCGCTGCCGCCCGCACGTGCCAGGGTCACGGCCAGCGTCCACGCGTCCTCGATCGACTGGCAGGCGCCTTGCGCGAGGAACGGCACCATCGCGTGCGCCGCGTCGCCGAGCAGCGTGATCCGCCCCGTGGTCCAGCGCTCGATGGGATCACGGTAGTACATGCCCGTGATGAAGCTCGTCTCGATCTGCTCGAAGAGCTTGCTGACGGTCGGCTCGGCCCCGTGGAACGAACGCTGCAGTTCCTCGATGTCGCCGCTGTCGGTCCAGGACTCTCGCTGCACCTCCGTCGCCGGTACCGAGGCGAGGATGCTGTAGAGGTCCGGACGCACCCAGTACGAAATCACCGTGCGTCCCGGGCCGAACCAGTTGTTGCCGCGCACGGGCAGGCGCAACCCTTCCAGCTTGTCGGCGGGAATGAGCGAGCGCCACATGAGGATGTTGGCGAACTGGGTCTTCTCGGGCCCGCGCAGCGCGGTGCGCACGGCCGAGTGGATGCCGTCGGCGCCCACCACGACATCGGCCTCCAGACGCTCGCCGTCACCCAGGTCCACCCATGCGCGATCGGCGTCCTGTCCGATGCCGGCGACCTTCACGCCGAGGCGTACCACCCCGGCGGGCAGCGCGCCGGAGAGGATCTCGATCAGATCGGCGCGATGCACGTTGTACATCGGCGCGCCGTAGCGTGCGGCAGCCTCCGGTCCCAGCGGTGCCAGGTAGAGCTGGCGGCCCGTCGCGAGGTCGCGGTAGTCGTAGGCATCCGGCTGGGTGCCGACGGCCGCCAGGGCCGCTTCCAATCCCAGTTCGCGCAGCACCAGCGTGCCATTGCTCGCGAGCTGGATGCCGGCGCCGACCTCCGACAGCGCCGTCGCCTGCTCCAGAACCTGCACGTCGATGCCGTGGTGCCTCAGCGCCAGCGCAGCGCAAAGTCCACCAATGCCCGCTCCCACAATAATCACTCGCATGCCCAAGCACCCCTTCAGTCGGATAATTAAGTCAAATAATTTAACTAAGTTAACCAGCTTAAATAAAGGTCGGACCAGTGAAAACCCTGAGAGCTGATGGCATGGAGACGCGTGCGCGACTCAAGGAGGCCGCGCAGCGTCTCTTCGCGTTGCGCGGTGTGGACGGCGTGACGGTTCAGGAGATCGTTTCAGCGGCCGGCCAGCGCAACAATGCGTCGTTGCACTACCACTTCGGATCGAAGCAGGACCTGCTCAAGGAACTGGTGCTTGACGGTGCCCGATTCATCGATGCCCGGCGCCAGGAGATGCTGGACCGGATGGAGGCCGAAAAGGCGCTTTCGATTCGTTCCCTCATCGAGGCGCTGGCGTTCCCGCTTCTCGAGCTGAGCGAGAAGTCGGGGCACCGCACCTACATCCGCATGATCGCGAATCTGCAATTGACCGACCGTGTGTTCCTGCGCGAAGCGGTTGGAGATACCTGGAACACGGGCTACCGGCGTTGCCTCGCGCACCTCGCGCAGCAGTTGCCTCGGCTGCCGCCGCCGATCCTCGAACAGCGCTTGTCGCTCGTGGGCATCTATGGCAGCGCCATCTGGGCCGCGTGGGAAGCCGCGCTGGATTCGGAGGCTCCGAATCGCTTCTGGGAACCGACGCACAGCGTCGCCAACGTGATCGATACGCTGCAGGCGACGCTCGAGGTCGCGCCGTCCGCGGTCACGTTGGCGACGCTGGCGGCGCCCCTGGTGCCCGGTGCCGGCCGGCGCCTCGCGCGACGGTCCTCGAAGTCCGGGGATTCCACTGCCTGAGGCCTTTCGCAGTCGCCGGGCACGCGGATCGGGCTCAACGCGACCGGAGTTCGGCCGATCCTTCGAGGTCGTGTCTGAAAATCAAAGCCTGGGTGGCTTTCGTAACGCCAGTGCGCCACGCAGCCCCGCCGCGGGCACACCGCGCCCCTGACTTCAGCGGTAGCCGCTGTCGTTCGCGTTGTGAATGATCCAGGTCAGGTTGCCGCCCGAGATGTTGCCGAGGTTGCCGCCGGCAAAGATCAGGCGTCCCTGGCCCTTGTAGGCCAGTTCGATGCGGGTGCGGTCGCCGCCGAAGTAGAAGGGAATGAAGGCCTTGCCGGTGACGTAGGCGCCCGAATCCGTCGGCTCGCCCACGAGGTCGGTCACCTGCTTCAGGCTCATGCCGATCTGCAGCCTGGTGAACTTCGAGTTCGGCGCCGGGTTGCCGGTGATCTCGCCTTCATAGTCGTTCATGCCCTTCACGGTCCGGCCGCTGCCGGACTCGATCTTGGTGGAGTCGATCACGTTGCCCTGGGCGTCCATGCCGGGCTTCGCGGGGCCGCGGGCGGCAGGAACGGCAGCAGGGGCCGCGGCTGCGGGAGCAGCAACCGCCGCAGCGGCGGCGGGTGCCGCCTTGGGCGCCGGCGCGCTCGCCACCGCCTCGGGCGGGCCGCAGCGATCGACCTTCAGCAGCGCCCGCTTGGTGTCGGCGGACCATTCGACGCCCACGATGCGCGACGAGATCTGCCCGCCGGCGAAGGATTCCCCGTCGCACTGGAACCGCACCGGGTCGGCCGGCCGGACCGCGAAGTCGTCGCCCGCGCCCTTGACCTTGGCAACCCGGGCGCTCAGGTCCTTGCCGATCAGCGCCTTTTCGAGCTTGGCCTCGTCGCCGCGGGCCGCGCGCACGGCCTTCACGACCTGGTCGTAGCTCGTCTTTCCGGTGCTCGGCACTTCGGGCTTGACCGGCGCCGGTGCGGCGACCGGCACGGGCTCGGGCGCCGGCGCGGCAGCCGCCTGGGGCTGGCTCTGGGTCTGCGCGCAGCCTGCGGCCAGGACGGAAAGGGCGGCCAGAACCGCGAAACCGGTCGAAGAGGTTCTCAAATTCACGAATAAGACTCCTGTAACGAAGTGTTTATTATTTCAGGATCCCGCGGACCGGGGCCACGCCCACGGTCGCGGTCTTCTTGCATTCGCGTGACGCGACCCCAGGTCCCAGGAACGAGACCGTCCGCCCACGGAGAATCCATGACCGACACGCTGCACATCGTGTGCCCGCATTGCCACACCACGAACCGCGTCCGCACCGAGCAGCTCGGCAGCGCCCCCGACTGCGGCAGCTGCCACCAGCCGCTGTTCGCCGGCCGCTCCACGGCGCTGGACGAGGCCGCCTTCGATCGCCACGTGGCGCGCAGCGAGATTCCGCTGCTGGTCGACTTCTGGGCGCCGTGGTGCGGTCCGTGCCGCCAGATGGCGCCCGGCTTCGAGCAGGCGGCGGCCCGGCTCGAACCGCGCATGCGCCTCGCCAAGGTCGACACCGAGGCGGTTCCTGCGCTCGGGACGCGCTTCGGTATCCGCAGCATTCCCACGCTCGCGCTGTTCAAGGGCGGCCGCGAGGTGGCGCGCCAGGCCGGCGCGATGGGCGCGGCGGACATCGTCCGCTGGGCCGAAGCGCACGCGCGCTGAGCCGGCGCCCCGCGGCGAGTGCCGCAGGCGACAGCCGGGGACCCGGGCGCCGCGCGAGCCGCTCTGCGTCCAAGTACATTCCTGCATCTCCCCGCCACCTTCATTCATGACTTTTGAGCGCTTGCACCTGACCGGCCCGGATGGGCGGCCCTACGTGCTCGGCGAGCGGATCGAGGTGCACGACGGCAGCGCCCTGATCGGACGCGTCCAGTCCGTCACCCCGAGCCCGGACGGCGACGCGGTGCGGATCGAGAACTTCGTCAGCACCGACGCCGCCGACTTCCGCGCCAAGGCATTGCCGAAACTGGTGCTCGCCGAGGTGGTGACTTTCATCGCCGAGCGCTATCCGTCGATCCACGCCATCGGCATCGAGCTGAGCCGCGACATCGAGGGCTTCGAAGGGCGGCAAGCCACGCTGGCCAGCGCCCGGGCGGAGATCCTGCAGAGCATCGGCACGGCGAACGTTCAAGTCACTCCCAAGCCGCACGCGGGACAGGCCGGCCATTTCGCCGTGACGGGGGTCTGGCACTACGACGAGGCGAGCATCGCCGCGCTCTCCGTCGTGCTGCGGACCCAGCGCGCGGCCTACCGGGAACGGCAGGCAGCGGAGGAGGCGGCCGCAGCGACGCCCAGGCCGACCTTGCGCCAGCTGTTGCGCAGGGACCGTTGAGCGCCGCCACACACCGCCGCCGCTGCCCGCCGAGGGCGCCGCCGCATCACGGCAGCGTCCGTGCCCAATCGACGATGAGCCGGACGCATTCCTGCTTCTGTGCCGGCTGGTCGAACAGGTAGTGCCTGGCGCCCTGGATCGGCGTCAGCACCTTGTTCGCATGCGGCACCGCGTCGTACAGCATCCTGGCATGCCCCGGATAGCAGCCCGGGTCGGCCGTGCCGTAGATGACGTGCACCGGCGCCTTGACCGTCCGCAGGCGCTCGGGACCGTCGCCGTTGGAGCAGCGCGTGCTCCATTGCGAGAGCCAGGAGCGCAGGCTGGTGTAGTGGCCGATGGACGCCGGGATCAGGTTGGCGACGAACGGATCGCCCCACTGGGTGGTCGCGGCGCGGTCCGACGGGTCGAGCGACAGGTCGAGGTTGCGCGGATCGGCCATCGTGGCGTGCACCGTGAAAGGCAGGTCGTCGACCCGTCCCTGGGTCTTGTCCTTCAGATCGTCCAGGCGGTCGAGGGCCCACTGCGTGATGCGCTCGTTGCGCGCCACCTGGGCGGCGCGATAGCGCGCCAGGAAACCAGCCGTGTACGGCGGGCCGTTGGCCGGATTGAACATGTCCAGCGTCGGGTCGCGCCGGAACGGATCGGCCTCGTCGAGCACCGCCGGATCCAGCTTCTCGGTCAGCACGATGCTGCGCCCGGGGTGCGCCATCAGCATGATGATGCCGTCCGCGGGCGGCAGGTCGGCCCGTGTCAGGTCGGGCGGGCCGCCCGCGGGCGGCGCCTTGATCGTCGGCTGTTCGGCCTGGTTCTGATAGAGCGCGACCAGGCCGCCGCCGCCCGAATTGCCGACCAGGATCACGCGGCGGTAGCCCTGGGTGCGCAAGTGGCGGATCACGGAGCCGATGTCGACCACGCAGTGTTCCAGCAGCAGCATGGCTTCGTTGCCGATGTAGCGCGTGGTCATGCCCACCGCGTCGACGCCGCATTCGGCCAGCGTCGCCAGCGCGTAGTGGCCCATGAAATTGGAGGAGGGATGCACCACCACGACCGCGGTGTCGGCCAGCGGGCCGTCGATGCCCGCGGCGCGATGGCGGGTGCACCACAGCAGTCCGGCGCGTCGCGCCACGCCGGACTGCACATCCATGCCGCCCGCGCTCTGCATCGGGACGGCCAGCAGTTCGGGGCCGCGGGTCGGGTGGGTGGTGGTGTTCAACGCGCGTTCCATGACTGGTAGTAGTCCGGCCGGGCTGCATCGAGCGCGGCGCGCCCGAGCCGCAGGGGCTTGAAGGTGTCGAGCATGACGGCGAATTCCTCGGTGCGCTGCCCGACGCGCGAGGCCCCGCCTTCGTAGGCCGCCGGCTGGGGGCCGTGGATGTGGCCCGCGGGGTGCAGGGACAGTGCGCCGCGCTCCACGCCGCTGCCTTTGCGGCTGAAGAAGTTGCCTTCGGCGTAGAAGATCAACTCATCCGAATCCACGTTCTGGTGGTACGACGGGATCGGCATCGCCCGTGGGTCGTAGTCCATCATGCGCGGCACGAAATTGCAGAACACGCAATTGCGCGACTCGAACACCTGGTGCACCGGCGGGGGCCGATGGAAGCTGCCCGTGATCGGCGAGAAGTCGGCGATGTTCAGCGCGTGAGGGTAGTTGCAGCCGAACCAGCCCACCACGTCGAAAGGGTGGGTCTGGTAGATGTACCGGGTCAGCCCGGCGCGGGTCTTGACCAGCACCTCGACGTCGGTGCCTTCGCACAGCAGCGGCTCCGACGGGCGGCGCAGGTCGAGTTCGGAGTAGGGCGCTTCCTGGTTGTACTGGCCTTGCGCGGTCAGGTAGCGCTTGGGCGGGCGGATGTGGCCGTCGGTCTCGAACACCAGCGCGCGCAGCGCCTGGCCGCCCTGCGGCAGCCAGCGGTGCGTGGTTCCCTTGGGGATGACGACGTAGTCGCCCTGTCCCACCTCCAGCGCACCGAAGACCGTTTCGAGCCGGGCCGCGCCGTCGTGCACGAAGAGCAACTCGTCTCCGGTGGCGTTGCGGTACAGCGGCGACGGCCGGTCGGCCACCGCGAACGACACCAGCACGTCGCCGTTGCCGCACAGCAGGTGGCGCTGTCCGACCATGTCGCCGGCCTCCTGGAGCGCGCGGGTGCCGAGCAGGCGCGGCAGCAGCGGATGGTTGTCGACCAGGTCGGGCGCCCGCCAAGCAGCCTCGCTGGCCTGCACGACGGCCGACGGCGTGGCGCGGTGGTAGAGCAGGGACATGTTGGAGGAAAAGCCTTCCTCGCCCATCACCTCCGCCGCATACAGCCTGCCGTCATCGCGCCGGTGCTGCGAGAAGCGCTTGCGGGGAATGTCCCCGAGTTGCATGAAATAGGGCATGCGCCGTCACCTCTTTTTAAAAACAGGACGATGTTTCATTTTTGTGGCGAAGCGTAGGGCGTTCGGCGGCGCGCATCCATTCGGGTTTGCGTTAATAAAATGAAATCATGTTCCAAAATACCATCGCCTCCGAACCTTGCCACCCAAAGCTCCGCGATGGAAATCACCTTTGACGAGTACTTCGAATACCAGCATCACGAGGCGCGCCTGCCGGCAGACCTCGTGGACGGGCGCGATGCCGTGCGGCACCCGGTGGTCATTGCCGGCGGCGGCCCGACCGGCCTGGCCCTGGCGCTGGGCCTGGCCAACCACGGCATCCCGGTGGTGGTGCTGGAAGCCGACGACACGGTGTGCAGCGGCAGCAGGGCCGGCGCCTTCACCCGCCGCACGCTGGAAATCCTGCAGCAGCTGGGCGTCATCGACGAAGTGATGCGAACCGGCCATGGCTGGACCACCGGCTGGACCTACTACGGCGACAAGGAAGTGTTCCGCTTCGACATGCCGCACGACGCCAACCAGAAATACCCTCCCGCCATCAGCCACCTGCAGAACTACATCGAACACTGCATGGCGAACGAAGCCTGCGAACGCCGCGGCCTGATCGACATCCGCTGGCAGACCCGCGTGAAGGCGCTGCGGCAAGGCGAGGGCGGTGCGCGGCTCGAGGTCGAAACGCCGCGGGGCGACTATGCGATCGACGCCGACTGGGTGGTGGCCTGCGACGGCGGGCGCAGCACGGTGCGGGAACTGATGGACCTGCGGATGGAGGGCAAGCGCCATGAGGGACGCTACGTCATCATCGACATCCGCATCGACACCGAAGGCCTGCCGGTCGGGCGCCGCTGCTGGTTCGACCCGCCGTCGAAGCCGGGCGGCACGCTGCTGATGTACAAGAAGCCCGGCAACATGCTGCGCTTCGACTATCAGCTCGGCGACAAGGACGACGAAACCGAAGAGACGCAGCCCGAGCGCGTGTTCGCCCAGGTCGACCGGCACCTGAAAATGATGGGTGTCGATCGCCCGTGGAAGCCGGTATGGATGAGCCTGTACCGCGCCAGCGCGCTGACCCTCGACAGCTACCTGCATGGGCGCGTGCTGTTCGCGGGAGACGCGGCGCACCTCGTGCCCATCTTCGGCGTGCGCGGCATGAATTCGGCCATCGACGACACGCACAACCTGGCTTGGAAGCTCGCCTTCGTGCTGAAGGGGCTGGCCGGGCCAGGCCTGCTGGAGAGCTACAGCATCGAACGCGTGCATGCCGCGCGCGAGAACCATCGCTTCGCATCCAAGGGCGCGGAGTTCATGGCGCCGCCGTCGGCGCCGTTCCGCCTGATGCGCGACGCGGTCCTGTCGCTGAGCCAGCGCCATCCGTGGATCACGAGCCTGATGAATCCGCGCCAGCATGCGGCGATCCCGCTGTACCTGTCGCCGCTGAACGCCGACGCCGAAGCGTCCGCGGCCTTCGAGGCGGGGCCGGCACCCGGCGACATCCTGCGGGAGTGTCCGCTCGAAACCGACGGGCGGGCCGGCTTCCTGACGGACCTGCTGGGGCCGCACTTCACCGCGCTCTATTTCAGCGAGGACGGCGAGCTGCCCGAGGCGCTGGCCCGGGCCTTCGACGGCATCGCGCGGCGCATCCCCTTCAAGGCCGGCGTGATCGCCCGTGGCGGCCGGCGCGCCGGCGTCGCAGTGGACGCCACGGGGCGCCTGTTCCCACTCTATGGCGCGCAGCCGGGCAGCCTGTACCTGGTGCGCCCGGACGGCCATGTCATGGGCCGCTGGCGGCGCGCCGACGGCGACGCGCTGGCCCTGGCGATCGATCACGCGCTGGCGGCGACGCAGGAGGAATGCCATGTCTGACCAGGAACTCGACGACGTCTACACCCGGCTTTGCTATGCACTCACCGACGCCGGCGAAGCACAGACGCCCGCCGTTCTGGCGCGCCTGACGCTGCTGCTGAT
Organism: Variovorax sp. P2_H12; assembly: GCF_056403395.1. Lineage (NCBI taxonomy): Bacteria > Pseudomonadati > Pseudomonadota > Betaproteobacteria > Burkholderiales > Comamonadaceae > Variovorax > Variovorax sp. P2_H12. The sequence continues at coordinate 95,316 of NZ_JBFUFO010000010.1, forward strand.
GAAGCAGGTCGGCGACGCCGCGGCCGTTCACCGCGCCATCGATTCGGCCCTGGAACAGGAACCTTCATGACCCTCCCCAACGCAGCGGATGCGCAGGCGTCGGCCTCGCGGATGACCGGCGGCGAGGCCCTGGCGCAGCAGTTGGCCAGCGAAGGCGTGCGCGACATCTTCGGCGTGCCGGGCGTGCAGCTCGACTGGGCCGTGGATGCCCTGGCGGGCATGCAGGACACGCTGCGTCTGTTCGTGCCGCGGCACGAGCAGGCCACCAGCTACATGGCGGACGGCTATGCACGCTCCAGCGGACGCACCGGCGTGAGCATGGTGGTGCCCGGTCCCGGCATGCTCAACGCGCTGGCCGGACTGGCGACCGGCTATGCCTGCAGCTCGCGCATGCTGTTCCTGGCCGCGCAGATTCCGTCCGATCGGATCGGCCGCGGCCTCGGCGTGCTGCATGAGCTGCCCGACCAGTCGGGCATCCTCAGGAGCCTGGTCAAGTGGCACGGCCTGGCCGACTCGCCCAAGGCCGTGCCGCGGGTGGTGCGCAGCGCCATGGCGCAGCTGCGCGAGGGCCGGCCGCGGCCGGTGGGGGTCGAACTGCCGCAGGACGTCCTGCAGCGCGCGGACGAGGTGACGCTGGCCCCGGTCGCGCCCGAGCCCGCCCGCAGCGCCTGCGACCCGGTCCTGATCGAGCGCGCCGCCCGGCTGCTGCGTGGCGCGCGTTGCCCGGTGATCGTCGCCGGCGGCGGGATCGTGGCCGCGGCGGCATCGGCGTCTCTGGCGCGGCTGGCGCAGCGGCTGCAGATCCCGGTGCTGGTGACGGAGAACGGCACGGGCGCGCTGTCGTCGCGCCATCCGATGGCCTTGACCTGGCTGGCGTCGCGCGCCTTGCTGCCGCATGCCGACGTGGTGCTCAGCGTGGGCAGCCGATTCATCGATCCGCAGGGCGCACCCCCGCGCCTGCGGTCCGACGCGCAGCTGATCCTGGTCAATGCGGATCCGCACGACCTGGGCGCCCCCCGGCAGCCGGCCGTCGCCATCCATGCCGACGCCCGCGCCGCGGTCGACGCGCTCGACGCCGCGCTCGATGCGCGGCAGGGGCCGCCGCCGGACCGCACGCGCGAGGTGCAGGCGCTGCGGGCCTGGACCGAGGGGCAGCTGGGCGACATCGCGCCGCAGCGCGAATGGCTGCAGGCCTTGCGCAAGGCCATTCCCGACGATGGCTTCCTGGTCAGCGACCTGACGCAGGTGGGCTATCCGGCGCACCTGGGCTATCCGGTGCACGCGCCGGGCACCTTCATCGGCGCCGGCTACCAGGGCACCCTGGGACACGCCTACTGCACCGCCCTGGGCGTTGCCGTGGCGCATCCCGACCGGGTCGTGGTGGCGATCGCCGGCGACGGCGGGTTCGGCTGGACGCTGCAGGAACTGGCGACCGCGCGACGCTATCGGCTGCCGGTGGTGGTGATCGTGTTCAACAACGAGGCCTTCGGCAATGTGCGCCTGCTGCAGCGCAAGCAGTTCGGGCGCGACTACGCGACCGAACTGACCAATCCCGATTTCATGATGCTGGCCCGGGCCTTCGGCGTGGACAGCCTGCGGGTGGACACACCGGCCGCCCTGGCCGGCGCACTGGCGGACGCCGTCGCTGCCCGCCGGCCGGCGCTGATCGAGGCGACGACCGGCGACTTCCCCAGTCCCTGGCACCTGATTCGGGGCCATGCGCCCGCCGATCCCAACCCTCTGGGTCAACCTGCCTGAAACGAAAGAGACAACCCATGAAAAAAGCCGCGCGCCTTCTCGCCACGCTCTGCCTGTCCATCGGGCTGCTCCCCCTGTCGGCCGGAGCTGCGGAGGTTTTCCCGCAGAAGGGGAAAGTGATCCGCATCATCACGCCGCTGGCGCCCGGCGGCTCCTCGGACATCCAGGCGCGCGCCATCGCGAACCGCCTGTCGCAAGAATTGGGGACGCCCGTCGTCGTCGAGAACAAGCCCGGTGCATCCACCGCCATCGCGGTGCGCGAGCTGATGCGCTCGCCGGCGGACGGCTACACGCTGCTCTACACCATCACGGTCACGACCAGCCAGCTGCCGCACCTGTACGCCAAGCCGCCGTTCGACGTCTTCAAGGACATGGCGCCGGTGGGCGTGGTGTCGCGCACCCGCACCATCCTGGTCGCCACGAAGGACGCGCCGTACAGCACGCTGAAGGAGATGATCGCCTACGCCAAGGCCAACCCCGGCAAGGTGAACTACGGCTCCTACGGGATCGGCTCGTCGGGCCACATCAACGGCGAACTGCTCAAGGCCAATGCGGGGATCGACATCGTCCACGTGCCCTACAAGGGCAGCACGGAAGCCGTGCGCGACCTGCTCGGCGGACAGATCCAGCTGGTCTTCGACGGCCCGTCGACCGCCATCGCCAACGCCAAGGGCGGGTTGGTGAAGATCCTGGGCGTCGCCGACAAGGAACGGCTGCCGTCGATTCCCGAGGTGCCCACCCTCACCGAAGCCGGCGTGTCCGGCATCGACCTGCCCGGCCTCGAGCAGTTCTTCGCGCCGGCCGGCACGCCCACCGAGATCGTCGACAAGCTCAACGCGGCGATCATGAAGACCGCGCGCACGCCCGAAGTCACCGAGCTGTTCGTGCGGGGCGGCTCCACCATGGCGACCTCGACCCCTGCGGAGCACGCCCGGATGATGAAAGAGGATTCCGATCAGTGGGGCGTGGTGATCCGCAAGCTCGGCATCCGGATGGAATAGGCAGCGCATGTTCCTCGCCTTCGCGGTGGCCAGTCTTGCGAGCGGGTTCGCCATGCGCGTGACCGACCCGATCGTCCTGCCGGTGGCGCAGCACCTGTCGGTCGATGTCGCCACGGCGGCCTGGCTGAATCCCGCCTATGCCCTCCCGTATGCCCTCGCGCAGTTGTTCCTGGGTCCGCTGGGCGACCGCTTCGGCAAACTGAATTGCATGAAGGTCTGCGGCGTCGCGATGGCGCTGGCGCTGATCCTCGGCGCCTTCGCGACAACGTTTGCGCTGCTGCTGGTCACGCGCATCCTCGCGGGCGCCTTCGCGGGCGGCCTGATTCCGCTGGTGCTGGCCGCCATGGGCGAGCGCTACGGCATGGCGGAACGCCAGGCGATGATCGGGCGCATGCTGCTGGCCATCATCGGCGGGCAGATGCTCGGATCGGTGGTGTCGGGACTGGTTCACGACGCCCTGGGCTGGCGCAGCCCGCTGGTCATCGCGGCGGCACTGGCGGCGGCGGCTTCGCTGGCCCTGCTGCGGATGCCGGCGGTGCCGCACGCGGCCGGCGGCACGCGGCTCTCGGCCGCCGCGCTGTATGGCCGGGTCTTCGAGAATCCCAAGGCGCTCTGGATCTATGCCTGCGTGCTGGCCGAAGGACTGCTCTTTTTCAGCCTCTTCCCCTTCGCGGGCGCCTTGCTGCTGGCGCGTGCGCCCGAGCTTGCCGAATCGATAGCCAGCCGGGCCGGGCTGGTGCTTGGCGCCTTCGGCGTCGGCGGCTTGATCTACGGCGTGATGGTCCGCCAGCTGATTGCTGCGCTGGGCGTGCGCCGCATGTGCCTGTTCGGCGCCGTGGCCGCGGCAGGCGGCTACGCCGCCATGGCGTTCGCGACGGCGTGGTGGCTCTGCGCGGCGCTGATGCTGGTTGCGGGGATCGGCTTCTACATGATCCACAACTGGCTGCAGACCGAGGCGACGGAGCTCGCACCCGCGGCGCGAGGCTCGGCCATGGCCCTGTTCGCCTGCGGCCTGTTCGCGGGACAGGGCCTCGGTCCGCTGCTGGCTGCGCCCTTGATACGCTCGGCGGGCTTCGCCGCATTCCTCATCGCAGTGGCCGTGGGCGTGCTGGCGCTGGGCGCGGTGGTGGTGCGCCGCATCGTGGTGCCCAGAGCAACGGTCGAACCCGGGGAGGGCGCTGCGCTGCGTCCTTAAAATGAGGGACTCCATGACGAACAGCACGCCCACCCAGCCCAAGGACGAAGTCAGCGCCTTGGCGCGCGGCCTGGCCGTGCTGCGGGTGGTGTCGCAGGCCAGCGCGCCGCTGAGCAACCGCGAACTGGCCGGCGCCACCGGCATTCCCAAGGCCACCGTATCGCGCATCGCGGCCACCCTCGTGGGTGCCGGCTACCTGCGGCAATCCGCCGACAGCGAGCGCTTCAGCCTGGGGGCCGAACTGCTGAACCTGAGCAACGCCTACCTGCGCAATTTCGACCTGCGCAGCCACGCCCGGCTGTACCTGGCCGAACTGGCCGAGTTCGCGGGCGCGGCGGTGCACCTGGGCGTGCGCGACGGGCTCGAGATCGTGCTGATCGACTCCATCCGACCGCATTCCGCGGTGATCCTGTCGCGCCTCGATGTCGGCATGCGCATGGACATGGCCACCTCGGCCGTCGGCCGCGCCTATCTGGCCGCGCTCGAGGGGCCGCCTCGGGAGGCGCTGCTGGATGACATCCGGCGGAACGCCGGCGCCGACTGGAGCAGCGTGAGCACGCGCCTGGATGCGGCGATGCAGGAGTACGCGCAGAAGGGCTACTGCAGCTCTTTCGGCGATTGGCACCGCGACATCCATGCGCTGGGCACGACGCTGGCAGGTCCGCGCGGCGAACTCTACGTCGTCAGCTGCGGCGGGCCGGGTTACCTGCTGCCCCGGGAGATGATGGTGGACAAGATCGCCCCCCGGATGATGGAAACGGTGCGCGTGATCGCCAAGGAAATCGGGGCGGTCGACTGATGCGCGCCATGCCGTCCGCAGGCACCTCGAGTTCGACTTTGACTGGAGTTCATCATGCACGTACGTGACGCCGGCCCGGGCGACATCGACGGCATCGCCGCCATCTACAACGATGCCGTGGTCAACACCACGGCGATCTGGAACGAGAAGACCGTCGACGCTGCCAATCGCGCCGCCTGGCTCGCCGACCGTCAGCGCGTCGGCTACCCGGTCCTGGTCGCGGAGGATGCGCTCGGCGCGGTGGCGGGCTACGCCTCTTTCGGCGACTGGCGCGCCTTCGACGGCTACCGCCATACCGTGGAGCACTCCGTGTACGTGCGCCGCGACTGTCGCGGTGCGGGCATCGGCCGGGCCTTGATGGTGGCCTTGATCGAGCGCGCGCGCGCCCTCGGCAAGCATGTCATGGTGGCGGGCATCGAGGCGAAGAATGCGGGTTCCATCGAGCTGCACAAGAAGCTCGGCTTCGAGGAAGTCGGCCTGCTCAAGGAGGTCGGCACCAAGTTCGGCAGCTGGCTGGATCTCGCCTTCCTTCAGCTCAAGATCGATTCGCGCACGGATCCCGATGCCACTCCCGCGCCGTGACCCTCAGCGAACCGGATAGCGACCAAGTCGACGAGCGCACGGCTGCATCCAGCGAGTCCTCCAATCGGGCGATGTGAAGATCGCGAACGAAACGTGAATGCCGTCTTCGACCTTCGAGGCAGCCCGGCCTGGAAGTGACGTTTCCGATGGCCTCATCGCTCTTCGTCGAAAGATCACTCCGCTGCCTGACTAAGCGCGCACCAGTTGTCGCGACAAGAAGCTGCAAGTCGCTACCAGCAGGTTGGCGCATTCGGCCACGTTGCCCTCGATCCGGTGTCTCGGCCCGGCGACGGCAACGGCCAGCGTTTCGTTGTTGATCGTGAGAAAGGTCGCGACCGCCCACACGTCGCTCACGTTCTCGCCTCGCGTCACGAAGTAGCCGATTTTTCGGCTTTCCAGGATGTCCTGGATCAATGCCTCGTGCTCGGTTTTCGTGGCGGAGGTGATGGGGGCCAACTGCCGGCCTTCCAGCCAGGTGCGCAACTCGGGCTCCTTGAGGCTTCCCAGCAAGGCCTTGCCGATGGAGCTCGAATGCAGCGGCTTGAACTCGCCGGGCTTGGCCGAATAGCGGATCGAGTGAAGCCCTTCGATGACTTGCAGGTAGATCACCGATTCCGCCTGGCGCTTGCCGAGGATCACGGTTTCGCGGGTCGCGTCGCGCAGCCGCTCCAGCACCGGCGTGGCATGTTCGATGAAGGGATCCTTCGCGAGGATGTCGCGCGCCACGTCGTACATGCGCTTGGTCGGATAGAGCGCGCGCGGCCGGTTGAGCGTGTACAGGTAGCCGCGTGCCGTCAGCGTCGAGACGATGGCATGGCAGGTGCTCTTGGGAATGCCGACCGCCTCCGACAGGTCGGTCAGCGACAGCGGCCGCTGGCTCGCCTGGAACGCCTCGAAGATGTCGATCACCCTCTCGATTGCAGTCACTGTCACACCGGACATCGCGCTTCCTTCCATGAACGTCTGCAGGGCCGAAGTTCGGCCCGTTGAACAAATCGGATCAATCCGCCCCGTTTTTCTCTCGCCGCCCCATTATGTTCGTAATGCTGAACATTGGTTCTTGTTCTAGAACATGTCGGTTCATAGCATCAGCACGCAACAACTCGACGGAGACCAGACAGCGTGCAAACAAGCAAGGACATCGCAGTGGAGGAACGTGCCGGTGGCGTCGTGTGGATCACGATCGACCGGCCGCACAAGCACAACGCGCTCGCCCGGGGGGTGCTCTCCGAGCTGGGACGGGCCGTGGCCGCGGCCGGCGCCCGGCCGGACGCGCGCTTCATCGTCCTGAGCGGAGCCGGTGACCGGTTCTTCGCCGCCGGCGGCGACCTCGTCGAACTGGCCGGCGTGCGCGACGAGCCTTCGACCATCGACATGGCCGAGCAGTCGCGCGCGGCACTCGATGCGGTGCGCGCATGCCCGGTACCGGTGCTGGCGTACCTGAACGGAGACGCCATTGGCGGCGGCGCCGAGCTGGCCCTGGCGTGCGACATGCGGATGCAGGCGAAACACGCCCGCATCGGCTTCATCCAGGCGCGGCTGGCGATCTCGTCGGCGTGGGGAGGCGGGCCGGACCTGTGCCAGCTGGTGGGCGGCGCCCGGGCGATGCGAATGATGAGCCGGTGCGAGCTCGTCGACGCGCCGCTGGCGCTGCAGTGGGGCCTGGCCGATGTGGTGGTCTCGGACGGTCCGGCAGGCGAGGACGTCCAGGTCTTCCTGGAACCGCTGCTCGCGTGTGCACCCCAGGTGCTGCGCGGCATCAAGGCGCAGACCGCGGCCTGGCGCCAGGGTGCTTCCTACGAGGCCCGCCGCGCCGTCGAGCGGCAGCAGGTGCTGAAGACCTGGCTGCATGACGATCACTGGCGTGCGTCGGACAAGTTTCTTGCCAGGAGCGCGAAATGAGCGGCGGCGTCGATCCGGCGGTGCCCGACCTGGAGCCCCAGCTGCGCCCCGTCAGCCCGAGCGGCATCGAAGTTCCGACCAGCGTCGGCGCAGAGGCCGTGCAGGCCGACCACATCGGCGCGGCCGGAGAGTACCCCTTCACGCGCGGGATCTTCCCGGACGGGTATCAGGGGCGCCTCTGGACCATCCGCCAGTACTCGGGCTTCGGCACCGCCGAGGAATCCAACGAGCGCTACAAGTTCCTGCTGGAAAAAGGGCAGACGGGCCTGTCGGTGGCGCTCGACCTGCCCACCCAGTGCGGCCTGGATCCGGTCCACCCGATGGCGCGGCCGGAGATCGGCAAGGTCGGCGTGTCGCTGTCCAACCTGAGCGAGGCGGAGATCCTGTTCAAGGGCCTCGACCTGTCGAAGATATCGACCTCGTTCACCATCAACGGGACGGCCGCCATCGTCTATGCGATGTACCTGGCCGTGGCCGACAAGCAGAATGTTCCGCGTAGCAAGCTGACCGGAACGATCCAGAACGACATCCTGAAGGAGTACGTCGCGCGCGGTACCTGGATCTTCCCGGTGCGCCCGTCGATGCGCCTGATCGCGGACTCGATTCTCTATTCCAACGACGTGTCGCCGCGCTTCAATCCGATCAGCATCGCGGGCGCCCATGTGCGCGACGCCGGCGCGACGGCGGCCGAGGAGATGGCCTACACCCTGGCCAACGGCCTGGCCTACGTGGACGAGTTGCAGGCCCGCGGCGGCGACGTGGAGAAGTTCGCCAAGCGCCTGTCCTTCTTCTTCTACGTCCACATGGACTTCTTCGACGAGATCGCCAAGTTCCGTGCCGGCCGGCGACTGTGGGCGCGCCTGATGAAGGAACGCTACGGCGTCCAGGATCCGAAGGCCCAGCACTTCCGCTTCGGCGTGGTCTGCGGCGGCTCGTCGCTGGTCGCGCCGCAGCCCTACAACAACGTCGTGCGCGTGGCGGTGGAAACGATGGCGGCGGTGCTGGGCGGCGCGCAGTCCATCTTCACCTGCGCGTTCGACGAGGCCTTCCAGATTCCCACCGAGTCCTCGGCCGAGCTGGCCGTGCGCACGCAGCAGATCATCGCCTTCGAGAGCGGCATCGGGCGCACGGTCGATCCCCTGGGCGGCAGCTACTTCCTGGAGCAGCACACCGACCGGATGGAGCAGCAGATCACTCAGGTGATGGGCGAGATCGATGCCTACGGCGGCGTGGTCCGGGCCATCGAGGACGGATGGATCCAGCTGCGGCTCGCCGAGCGCGGACTCGAGCGCAAGCTCGACACCGATTCGGGCCGCAACGTGATCGTCGGCCAGAACCACTTCAAGAAGGCGGACGAGGAAATCAAGGTGGGCGAGGTGTTCACGCTCGACCCGACCGTGGCCCAGCGCGCGCTCGAAAAATTCCAACGGGTGCTCGACACGCGCCGGCAGTCGGAGGTCGACCGCTCGCTGGCCGGGCTGTCCGCGGCGGCGGCCAAGGACAACGTCAACATCATGCCCTACCTCGTCGAGTGCTGCCACGCCTACGCCACCGTCGGCGAAATGGTGGCGCGCCTGAAAGAGCAATGGGGCGAATTCAAGGAACCGGTGAACCTATGAGTGCGCAACAGACCTCCGCCGCGCTGGCGGCGAAGCGGATACTGATCGGCAAGCCCGGTCTCGACGGTCACGACATCGGCGCCAAGATCATCGCGCTGACGCTGCGCAACGCCGGCGCGGAGGTGATCTACACCGGCCTGCGTCGCAGTCCGCTGCAGATCGCGCAGGTGGCGGTGGACGAGGGCGTCGACGCGGTGGGCCTGAGCATCCTGTCGGGCAGCCACAAGGAGCTCGTCGCCGAAGTCATCGCGCAGCTGCGCGAACTCAGGGCGCACGACGTGAAGGTCTTCGTCGGCGGCACCATCCCGGCCGAAGACCAGCCCTACCTGCGCGACCTCGGCGTCACGGCGATCTTCACCGCCGACATGCCCCTGGACGTCGTCGTCCGCTCGCTGGCGAAGAGTCTCGGATGAGCGCCGCGCCGGGCCGCTCCCAAGCAAGCTCGCACCCCCTTGGGGGGCAGCGAGGACACGAAGTGCCGAGCGTGGGGGCTGGAATGAGCGCCGCGCCGGGCCGCTCCCAAGCAAGCTCGCACCGCAGTGCGAAGCACGAAGGTGCTCCGATGAACGCGCCGCTCGCGGGAATCCGGATCGTGGAGGTCGGCCACATGCTGGCCGGGCCCTATTGCGGCCTGATGCTGGCCGACATGGGCGCCGAAGTCATCAAGATCGAGACGCCCGAGGGCGACATCGGCCGCACCGTCAGCCCCCACTTCGTGGGGCCGCACAACGCCTACTTCGCGAGCCTCAACCGCAACAAGAAGAGTGTCGTGCTCGACCTGGCCAGCGACGAGGGGCGCGCGGCGCTGGGCCGCATCGTCGAGACCTCGCATGCGCTCGTGACGAACCTGCGGCCCTCGGCGATCCGCAAGCTCGGCCTCACCTACGACGCGCTTCGGGAATGGAACGAGCGCCTGGTCTGCGTGGCCCTGACGGGTTACGGCCTCGACGGGCCGTATGCGGACAACCCGGCCTACGACTACGTCATTCAGGCGATGACGGGCGTGATGGCGCTGACCGGCGACCCCGAGGCGCCGCCCACCAAGGCCGGCTACTCCGCGGTCGACAACTCGGCGGGGCTGGTGGCCGCGGTGGGGTTGCTGGCCAAGATCGTGCAGGGCCAGGGCGGCCAGGTCGACGTCGCGATGTACGACGTGATGCTCTCGCAGCTCAACTACCTCGCGGGTGCCGCGCTCAACGCCGGCGAGATCATCGAGCGGCTGGCGGATTCGTCGCACCCCTACGTCGTCCCGGCGCAGATCTTCGCGACGGCCGAGGGGTGGCTCACCCTGTTCATCACCCACGACAAGTTCTGGAAGACCTTCTGCGGGGAGATCGGGCGTCCGGAGTGGGTCGTGGACCGGAAGTTCGCGACCATGGCCGGGAGGCGCGCGCATCGGGCCGAAGTCATCGGCGCGATCGCCGGCGTGCTGCGCCAGGCCTCCGCGGCCGAATGGGTGCGCCGCCTGAGCCCGCTGGGCGTGGTGGTGGCCGAGGTCGGCACGCTCAATGCCGCCCTGCGCAGCGACATCGCCGCCGCGCGCTCGCTGGTCGTGTCCTTGGGCGACGGCAGCCTGCCGCTGCAGGCGGTGGCCAGCCCGATCCGCTTCCAGGGCTTCTCGCCGAGCTACGGCTTGCCGCCCCTGCTGGACGAGCACGGCGACGAAGTGCTGGGGAGGGTCGCCTTGTGAGCGCCGCGCCGGGCCGCCCCAAGCAAGCTCGCACCCCCTCGGGGGGCAGCGAGGACACGGAGTGCCGAGCGTGGGGGCCAGGAAGCGCCGCGCCGCCGCTGGATCGATGGGCGCTGAGCCGCGCGCTGACGCGCATGGCCAACGCGAGCACGGCGGCGCKGGCGGAGGCGGCGCCGCGCGAGCGCCCGGCGCACGCTGCCCGCCGGATCGGCGTCACCGGGGCACCGGGTGCCGGCAAGAGCACGCTGGTCGGGCACCTGGCGCTCGAACGCAGGCCGAAAGGCCGGCTGGGCGTGCTGGCCGTCGATCCGAGCAGCCCGAAGAGCGGGGGTGCGATCCTGGGCGACCGCGTTCGCATGGACGACCTGACCGGCGTCGGGGACCTCTACATCCGCTCGCTCGGCTCGCGCCGCACCTGCGACGGCCTCGCCGACAACCTGCCCGAGATGCTGGACATCATGGACGAGTTCGGCTTCGACGAAGTCCTGCTCGAAACGGTCGGCATCGGCCAGGCCGAGTACGCGGTGCGTGCACAGGTCGACACGCTGGTTCTCGTGCTGCTGCCCGAGAGCGGCGACACGGTGCAGGCCATGAAGGCCGGGATCATGGAGATGGCCGACATCTTCGTGGTCAACAAGTCGGACCTGCCGGGGGCGCAACGAATGGCCACCGACATCCAGCGCATCGCGGCCGTGACCCAACGCCCCGAGGGCGCGTGGCGGGCGCCGATTTTGCTGGCCTCGGCGTCGCAGCCGGGCTCGATCAGTGCCCTGTCGGAAGCGATCGACCGCCACCAGGCGTGGCGCAGCGCCGACCCGCAACGCTACCAGCGGCTTCGCGCCCAACGGGTCCGCTACCGGCTCCGGCGGCTTCTGGAGATGCGCGTCGCGGAGGCGATCGCCGGTCAGGAGGACGTCTTTTTCGAAGCCCCGCTGCAGGAGCAGCTGGCGCGGGTACTGGCTGCGGTGGTCCGCAATTCCGGCACGCAGGTGGACTGAGCCATGTCGCGCGCTCTGATCAAGTCGCTGAAAAGAACCCTGCGCCACGGCGCCCATGCGCAGGCCTCGCAGACGCAGGCGCTCGATGCCCGCGCTGCCGCGCTTTCCCTGGTCCAGCGCAGCGTCAAGCTCAGGCATGACCGCCTGGCCATCCTGCGCCTGGTCGATGCGGTCCGCCTCGAGGCCCGCGTCGACGAGACGCTGTGGGACTACTGCCAGAACGTCGCCAGCACCATGGCGGATCCCGAGCAGTTGCGGATGCTCCAGACGCTGCGGCGCAACGTCGTCGCGCAGCACGCAGCGGGGGGCTCGGGCCCGGGGCCGCCGGCCCCCCGGTGAGCGCACCGTCGGCCGGGCGGCCGATGGGCAAGGATCGTGTGAATCGAACAACAGGAGACAACAATGAGAAATTCTTCCAGCAACGCCTTCTTGAAAAAAATCTCGGGCTCACGAAGCCGCATCGCTGCGGCGGTGGCTCTGATGTCCATCGCGGCCAGCGCGCCGGCATGGTCGAAGATCAATGACGACGTCGTGAAGATCGGCGTCCTCGCCGACATGTCCGGCATCTATTCCGACATGGGCGGGAACGGAATCACCGAGGCCGTGAAGATGGCGATCGCGGACGTCGGCGGCACGATCAATGGCAAGAAGATCGAGATCGTGACGGCCAATCATTCCGCCAAGCCCGACATCGCCGCGACCACGGCGCGCGAGTGGTTCGACACGCAGGGCGTGGACATGATCATCAGCGGCCCCAGTTCGGGAACCAGCCTTGCCATTGCCAAGGTGGCCGCCGAAAAGAAAAAGATCGTGATGGTGACAGGCGGCGTCGCAGCCCAGCTGACCAACGAGGAGTGCTCTCCCTACACGGTCCACTACCTCTACGACACGGTGGCCCTGGCCCGCGGAACCGGCACGGCGATGACCAAGCAGGGCGGCAAGACCTGGTATTTCCTGACGGTCGACTACGCCTTCGGCGAGTCCCTGGAAAGGGAAACCACGCAGGTCATCAATGCCAACGGCGGCAAGGTGCTCGGCAGCGTTCGCCATCCTCTGTCGGCCTCCGATTTTTCGTCGTTCCTGCTGCAGGCCAAAGCCTCCGGGGCAGAAGTACTGGGACTGGCGAATGGCGGAGGAGACACGGTCAACTCGATCAAGGCCGCGAGTGAATTCGGTATTTCCAAGTCGATGAAGATCGCCGGGCTCATGCTGTTCATCACCGACGTGCATGCCCTGGGACTCAAGCTGACCAGCGGCATCAACCTGACCGAAGCGTGGTACTGGGATTCGGACGAGAAAACGAGGAAGTGGGCCGACCGTTTTCAGGAAAAGATGAAGAAGAAGCCCACCAGCATGCAGGCGGCCAGCTACTCCGCGGCGCTTCACTATCTGAATTCGGTCAAGCAGCTGGGGTCGGACGAGGCCGACGAAGTGATGACGCAGATGAGAAAGGAGAAGATCAACGACATGTACGCCCAGAATGGCTATATCCGGCCGGACGGACGCATGGTCCACGATCTTCGACTCATGGAGATCAAGAGCCCTGCCGCCTCCAAGGGACCCTGGGACTACTACAAGCAGGTGCAGATGATCCCGGGCGATCAGGCCTTCGCTTCCAAGGCGGAATCCAAGTGCAAGTTGTGGAACTGACGGGAGCTCCATTCGAGAGTTCGACGAGCAGATTGTTTTTCGGTAACTACCATTTAGGAGACATGAATCATGACGACATCAGCGAGCGCGGAGATCGACAACAAAGTGGCTGCTTCCGCGAGCGTTCGGGCTTGCATTGCGGATGGCAAGGAATTGCCGATCCTCGACGTCGGGCCCTATCTGGCGGGCGTGCCTGGCGCGCTCGAGCAACTGGGGGCGGACGTGAAGTGCATCCAGGAGAACCTGGGCTTCTTCGCGATCGTCAACCACGGCATTCCGCAGTCCCTGATCGACGAGTCATTCCGCCAGACCGCGAAGCTCTTCGATATTTCGATGGAGGAGAAACTCAGGCACCGGGTCGGATTCCACCACCAGGGCTATCTGCCGCCCAAGTCCTCGATCCTGAAATCGACCGCCATCGCGGAGAAGATCGCGGTCAACACCAAGAAGGACACCAATGCCGCCTGGCTGTTCATGAGGAACCGCACCGCCGAGGACCCGAAGGTGCTTGCCAATGTCCGGCACCGCGGGCTGAACCAATGGCCCGAGAGTCTTCCCGAGTTCAAGAAGACGCTGTTCGACTACCAGACCTCGATGGAGAAGCTCTCGCTCAAGCTGCTGCCGATCTATGCGCGGGCGCTGGGGTTGCCTGCCGACTACTTCGACAGCATGTTCAAGGCGCCGGAGTATTATCAGCGCTGCGCCTACTACCATCCTGAAGAGAAGATGGAAGAAGGCCAATATGCGCTGGCTCCGCATTCCGACGGCAGCTTCCTGACGCTGCTGCCGATGACGCCGGTGCCCGGGCTGCAGGTGATGACGCCGTCGAAGGAATGGCTCAAGGTCAGCTACGTCAAAGACGCCCTGATCGTGAACACCGGGCAGGTCCTCAATCGCCTGTCCAACGACCGGTTCATCGCCACGCCGCACCGGGTCGTCAATCCGCCGACCAAGCGCTATGCGCTGACCTTCTTCTTCTACCCCGATGACGACGCCAACGTCGGGCCGATCCCGGCGTGCGTGAAGCCGGGCGAGAAGGCGAAGTACGACTCGCGTTCCTTCTACGACTTCTTCGTTCCCTACCTGGACGATCTCTACCACTACAACGATCCCAAGTTCATGAGCGAGGTCGAGCCGGCAGGGGCCGGCTCGAAGTGAAGGAGCATCGCGTGAGCAAGTTGTTGATCGACGGGCAATGGGTCGATGCGGTCGATGGCGAAACCATCGACGTCATCGATCCGTGCAGCGGACAGGCGTTCGCGAAGATCGCACGAGGCCGGTCCGCGGATGTCGACCTGGCGGTCGCGGCAGCGCGCCGTGCGCTGCAAGGCCCTTGGGGGCGCCTGACGGCGACGGAGCGCGGCCGCATCATGCAGCGCCTCGGGCAGATCATCCTGGACCATGCCGAGGAACTGGCCGAGGTGGAGGCCCGCGATACCGGCAAGCCCATGTCCGTGGCCCGCGCGGACGCCAAGGCGGTGGCGCGCTATTTCGAGTTCTATGGCGGCGCTGCCGACAAGATCCACGGCCAGACCATTCCCTACCTGGGCGGCTACAACGTGAGCGTGGTTCGCATTCCGCACGGCGTCACGGCTCACATCATCCCGTGGAACTATCCCGCGCAGATGATGGGGCGCACGCTCGCTCCCGCACTGGCCATGGGGAACGCGGCGGTGGTCAAGCCCTCCGAGGACGCCTGCCTGAGCGCCCTGAAGCTCGCCGAGTTCGCGATGCAGGCGGGGCTGCCCCCCGGCGCCCTGAACATCGTGACCGGCTATGGCGCCGAGGCCGGCGCGGCGCTGACTTCGCATCCGGGCATCAACTTCGCGACGTTCACCGGCTCGCCGGAGGTCGGTGTCCAGGTGCAGCAATCCACGGCGCGCCACCATGTCCCGTGCGTTCTCGAGCTCGGGGGCAAATCGCCGCAGATCGTTTTCGACGATGCGGACCTGGCCAAGGCGGCACCCATCATCGTCCGGGCCATCGTCCAGAATGCCGGCCAGACCTGCTCGGCCGGCAGCCGCCTGCTTGTCCAGGCGAGCATCTACGACCGGTTCGTCGCGACGATCGCGGCCAGCTTCCAGGCGCTGAAGGTCGGGACGCCGGAGATGGATCTGGATTGCGGACCGATGATCAACGCCAGGCAACACGACAAGGTGAGCTCGTTCATCGCCGAGGCGGTCGCCATGGGAGTTCCGAAGCTGGCCGAAGGCAGCCTGGCGCCAGGCGTTCCAGGCGAGGGCTACTTCGTCAAGCCCGTGCTCTTCGGACCCGTCCCTCGCGGGCACCGCCTGGCTTGCCAGGAGGTGTTCGGCCCGGTGCTGTCGGTCATGCCGTTCACGGACGAAGAAGATGCGGTGCAGTTGGCCAACGCCACCGATTACGGTCTCGTCGCCGGCATCTGGACGGAGAACGGAAGCCGTCAGGCGCGCCTGGCGCAGCGCATCGCCAGCGGCCAGGTCTTCATCAACTGCTACGGCGCGGGCGGTGGGGTCGAGCTGCCGTTCGGAGGCGTCAAGAAAAGCGGCTATGGCCGCGAGAAAGGCCTTCTTGCCCTCGAAGAGATGAGCACCACCAAGACCATTGTCCAGCACTACGAATAAGGAAATCCACCATGTCCAGATTGAACAAGAAGATCGCGATCGTCACCGGCGCAGGCAGCGGCTTCGGCGCCGCGATCGCCCGGGCCTATGCCAAAGAGAACGCCAGCGTCGTCCTTGCCGACATCAACCTGGAGGCCGCCCGGGGGATCGCCGCGGGATTGGGCGACAACGTGAGCGCCGTGGCTTGCGACGTGAGCCGCTTCGACCAGGTGCAAGCCATGGTTCGCCATTGCGTGGAGCGCTTCGGTGTTCCCGATATCGTGGTCAACAACGCGGGCACCACGCACCGCAACCAGTCGATGCTGGATGTCGACGAGGAAACCTTCGATCGCGTGTTCGCCGTCAACGTCAAGTCGATCTATCACATGACGCGCGCGGTGGTCCCGCTGATGAAGGAAAAGAAGGACGGCGTGATCATCAACGTGGGATCGGTCGGCGGTATCCGCCCGCGTCCCGGCCTGACCTGGTACAACAGCTCGAAGGGCGCGGTGAAGGTCATGACGAAGTCGATGGCCGTCGAACTGGCGCCCGATGGCATTCGCGTCAATCTCATTTCCCCGGTCATGGCGCCCACGGGCCTTCTTCAGGATTTCATGGGCGTGGCGGACACCGCCGAGAACCGGGCTCGCTTCGTCTCGACGATTCCGCTCGGAAGGATGTGCGACCCGGCCGACGTGGCGAACGTGGCGCTGTTCCTGGCCACTGAGGAGGCTCGCTTCCTGACCGGCGTCGAGATGCCGGTGGACGGCGGGCGTTCCATCTGAGGGCACAGCGATGAGCTTTGGGCAGGTATAGGTGACCGGAACGCTCGGCCTCCTGCCTGTGCGTATCATCGGGGGCGCCGAGCACCAGCCCATTCATGAAAAGCATCCCCCGAATCCTGCTGCTGCTTCCCAAGCATGTTCCCGATGTCCGACAGGTACCACTGCGGACCCGCGCGTCGGACAGCGTCTGCGCTGGCTGCCGAAGCCGCATGGCTTGAGGCTTCGCCATGCCCATGCTCATCATGATGACCGCCGCCGGAGAGACCCGGCAGGTCCAGCTCCATCCTCACAACAACAGGGTAGGGCGCGGCACCGGCAACGAGGTGATCGTCGACTCCGCACAGGCGAGCCGCGACCACGCGGTCATCGACGTCGAGCAGGCGTTCGTCACGATCACGGATCTCGGCAGCCGAAACGGGACGTTCGTGAACGACGTCCGGATCGAGAGCCAGGTTCTGGCTCACGGTGACGCGATCCGCCTCGGCAGCTACGAGATGCGGTTCGTCGCCACCAACCAGGAGTTCACGCAGATCGAGGCCTTGCGCATGCTGACCATGCACGGGCTGCTCGTGAACCTGGAGCGGGAACGGTCCTCTTCGGACGCACCGACCGTGCCGGACGCGCCTCGCAGCGAGCGCGGCAAGCTTTGAATGCTCCCGCCGGCGGCGACATCACGCCGGTGAAATGAGTTGAATCGAGCGCGCTCGCCCGCCTGGCTTGCGATCCGGCGCGGTCGCAAATATGTGACGAAGCCGTTACCATCGCCTGCCCTTCAGCCTTCGTTCCACGAAGCCTGAAGGTGCACTGGCGGCCGAGGCTTGAAACCGGGCCATCCAACAAGAACAGAAAGGCCGTCCGTGTCGCTGCGACTTTCTCGCGCTGTCGTCGCTTCCTTGCTATGCCCGCTCCTGCTTGCGGCCTGCGGGGGCGGCTCCTCGGACGGAGGGGCGAACCTGGTGACCGGGAAGCCCCTGCCGCCGGCCATCGCCGAGATCATGGCCAAGCCGCGCTACACCGACGCGCAATCGAAGTGGAGCCTGGTCGTGATGGATGCAAGGACCGGTGAACTGGTCTACGCGCTGGACCCCGACCGCCTCTCGTTCACGGGATCGGTGCGCAAGCTGTTCTCCGTGGGGATGGCGCTCGACACGATCGGCGCCGACCATCGCTTCGAGACGCCCGTGTATCGAACCGGACCCGTGGGGGGAGGTGTTCTGGCGGGCGATCTCGTGCTGGTTGCGTCCGGCGATCTCACCTTCGGCGGCCGCGCCAAGGCGGACGGCACCCTGGCCTACACGGACTTCGACCACAACGAGGCGCACGCCTTTCGCGCCTCGGGACTGACACCGGAAGACCCGCTGGCCGGCATCAATGAACTCGCACGCCAGGTGCGGGCCGCCGGCATCCAGCGCGTGGACGGCGACGTGGTGGTCGACGACCGCCTGTTCGACAGTTTCCGCGTGCCGAACGGCAACGTGCTGATCTCCCCCATGAGCCTCAACGAGAACCTCATCGACGTCACGCTCGCAGCCGGCGCACAGGCAGGGAATCCCGCGCTGCTTGACTGGCGGCCCAGGACCCGCGGCTTCTCGATGGCCGGCAGCCCCGTCACCGGGAGCGCCGGGTCGGCGGTCGACATCGAAGTCTCCGCGGCGACGCTCGACAGCTTCAGTCTCGGCTGCCTCGGAAGCCCGGGCTGCACCGGCACGATCTCGAGCGCGAGCGGCCTGGCGCCGGCGACCATTCCGCTGGGCTATCAGGCGCCGCTCGTCGGCGGTTCCACCTATGTCGGAATCCTGCGGGTCGAGGACCCGCCTTCCTTCGCGCGCATCGCCTTCATCGACGCCCTGGCGCGCGCCGGCGTGACGGTGGCCGCGCCCGCCGTGGCCGTCAACCCGGCCAGCAGATTGCCACCGTCCCGCTTCTATGCGGCGGAGTCGCGCGTGGCCAATTTCGTGTCTCCGGCCTATTCGGAGTACGCCAGGCTGATCCTCAAGGTCAGTCTCAATACGGGCGCGAACATGAGCCTGATGCAGGTCGGGCTGTCGCAGGGGCAGCGAACGGTGGCGACCGCTCTGGCCGCGGAGCGCAAGCTGCTCACCGGCGCCATCGGCTTGGACCCGGCCGGCTTCGACTTCCCGACCAACGGCAGCGGAACCCCGGACAGCCGTGCCTCGGCCCGCACCACGGCCAGGCTGATCAGCGCCATGCGCATGCGCGCCGGCTACCCGGCGTATCGCAGCGCGCTGCCCCTGCTGGGAATCGACGGATCGCTCGCGAGCATCGGCAAGGAGGTGGCGGGCAAGGAACACATCGCCGTGAAGAGCGGGGCCACCATCGAGGACGGCAAGATCGTGGCCATCAGCATGGCGGGCTACATCGACGCCAAGAGCGGCCGCACGCTGTCCTTCGCGCTGTTCGTCAATGACGCGGGGCCGCTCACCGCGATCGCCGATTCGCTCGAGGTGTTCGAAGACGAAGCGCAGATCGCCGGTGTCATCTACAACCAGAACTGAAAGCGTGAATCCATGAAACACCTGACCTGGCTGTGCGCCTTGGCCGTCGTCGTGCTCGTCGCCTGCGGAGGCGGCGGGTCGTCGTCGCAGTTCTCCGCGCTGCTGGGCTCGCTGGTCAATGCGCAGTCGACTTCCGGCGCGCCGGCGACCCAAGTCACGCCCGTCACGATGCGCATCGCGAATGCGCCCGTGCCGGTGAAGGGCTCCGACGGACTCTTCCACGTGGTGTACGAGCTCGAACTGACCAACTTCACCGGCGACAACGTGGCGATCCAGGGACTGGACGTCCTGGACGCAAGCAGCGGCAGCGTCGTGGCAACGCTCGCGGCCGCGGACATCGCGCAGCGTCTGGTGGTGCGCGACAAGGCCGCGGTGAAGGGCAGCCTCGGCCCGTCGCAAGTCGGCCTGGTCTACATGCATGTGAGCTTCAACGGCCAGGCGGCGATACCGGCGACGCTGGCCCACCGGGTCTCGGCGTCGATCGACCAGACGCCGATCGTCGAGACGGCCGGGCGCATCCAGCTGGCGGCGCCGACCGCCCTGGTGCTCGGCGCCCCGCTGCGCGGCGCGAGGTACATCGCCGGCGACGGCTGCTGCGACTCGGTGCGCCATGTGCGAGCGACGCTTCCGCTCAACGGCCAGCTCTTCACGGCCCAGCGATTCGCCATCGACTGGGAGCAGCTCGACGAGCAGGGCCGCATCCATGTCGGCGACCCCAAACTCCCGGCCAGCTACATCATCTATGGCAAGCCGATCTACGCCGTCGCGGACGGACGCGTCGTCACGGCGCTGGACGGCCTGCCCGACACGCCGCCGGGCGCGTTGCCGCCTTCGATTCCGATCGAGCAGGCCGACGGCAACCATGTCGTGATGGACCTGGGCGGCGGCAGCTTCGCGCTGTTCGCGCACATGAAGCCGGGGTCGGTGCGGGTGCGAGCGGGGGAGTCGGTGCGTGCGGGACAACTGCTCGGAGAGGTTGGAACCTCCGGCAATTCGTCGGAGCCGCACCTGCATTTCCATGTCGTCGACGGTCCCAACCCGCTGGCTTCGAACGGGCTTCCCTACCTGCTGCAGGGCTTCAGCGCAGCCCAGCGGGGCGTCTCCACCGCGGCCTTCGATCAGGCCATCATCGACGGCAAGCCGATCCCGGTCGAAGCGGTGCCGCTGCCGGGTGCACGCCAGAACGAGTTGCCGCTCGATCTGTGGATCGTCGATTTTCCTTCCTAGCCAATCGCACAGCCCATGAAATTGTCTCGAGTCCATTTCCGCATCGTGGGCGTCGTCCTGGCGCTGTCCATGCTGGGCAGCTGCGGCGGTGGCGGCGGCAGCGGCATCGCGTTGCCGCTCGCAACGTCTGCGCAACCCGTGCCCGACGAGATCACGCGGATCTTCCAGAAACCGGCCTACCGCCATGCACTCTGGGCCTTGCGCGTGATCGACGCCGACAGCGGCCGCGTCATCCACGACTACAACTCGGGGCGGCCCATCCTGATCGGTTCGGTGCGCAAGCTCTTCTCGGTCGCCCTCGCACTCGAAACGCTGGGGCCAGGCCACGTGTTTCGCACGCCGGTCTACAGCCGCGGCAGCGTCGACGCCGCCGGCGTGCTCCACGGCGACCTGATCATGGTCGCGAGCGGCGACCTCGCGATGGGCGGGCGCACCAACCCGGACGGCAGCTTCGCCATCAGCAACCAGGACCACAACGAGGCGAATGCGCTGGGCAACGCGACGCTCACCGCGCCCAACCCGCTCGCCGGCTTCGACCAGCTCGCCGCGCAGGTCGCGGCCTCGGGGATCGAGCAGGTCACGGGCGAGGTGATCATCGACGACCGCCTGTTCGAGCACTTCAACTTCCGGGACGAATTCAAGGTCAGCCCGATGTTCGTCAATGACGACGTGGTCGACGTCATCGTCGACAAGCAGGCCGGGCTCGACTGGCGGCCGAAGTCGGCCGCGTTCGGCGTCCAGTCCAGCCTGGCCGTCGGTGCGGCGGGCAGCGCGCTCGACCTCCGACTCGACCCCGAACTGCCGTCGTGCATCGGGGCCGCGTCATGCACCGGCCGTGTGGCCGGCACGCTGCCGGCCGACTTCGTCCCGCCGCTCACGGGCAGTTTTCCGCTGATCCGCACCTTCCGCATCACGCAGCCGTCGACCTACGCGCGCACCGTGTTCATCGAAGCCCTGTCGCGCGCGGGCGTCGGCGTCGCCGCCGCCGCCGTCGCGCCGAATCCCGTGCAGGCGCTGCCGGCGCGCGATGCCTACGCCGGCGCGCGCCGCGTCGCGGAACTGGTTTCCCATCCCTACAAGGACTTCGCCAGGCACATCCTGAAGGTCAGCTACAACCTCGGCGCCGACATGAGCCTGATGCTGTTCGGCCTGGCCCAGGGCGCCACCACGCTCGCCGCGTCGCAGGTGGCCGAATCGGCCACGCTGGCGACGCAGTTCGGCATCCCGGCCGACGCCCTGCATTTCGTCGACGGCAGCGGCGGCGGCTACACCACCGCCACCAACGAGGCCGTCACCACCTTGCTGGCACGCATGCGGCAGCGGCCCAGTTTCCCGGAGTTCCTCGATGCCAACCCGCGGCTGGGCATCGACGGCTCGCTGTCGTTCGTGACCGACTTCGAAAACGATCCCACGCTCGCCGGCGCCAAGGGCCAGGTGCATGCCAAGACAGGCACCTTCGTCGACGGCTCTGCGCAAGGGCCCGTCCTCAAGGCGCAATCGCTCGCCGGCTACATCGACACGAAGAGTGGACGGCGCCTGGCCTTCACGCTGGCCGTCAACGACGTCGGCGTGATCTCGGGCGTCGACGAGATCCTGCCGGTCTTCCAGGATGTCGGGACCATTTCCGCGTTGCTCTGGAAGCTCCACTGACGGCTGCCCGCCGGCCCCTCACAATGCGCTTGCCTTTTTGAACCAGCGCGTCCACAGTGTTTTGAATATCCCGTGGCCTTGAGCCGGACCAGGCCCACCCGAACGAAGGCCGGCAAGGAGACAAGCATGGAGATCGATGCAACCGAGGCCGGGCGCAGAGTCGAGCGCCTGGACGAGGTGGTTCAACTGATCCGCACCAAGGTCGCGGGCGATCCTGCGGAACTGCTGGCCGCCTTCGCCCGGCAGTATTTCGGCCAGGTCGACCCGGAAGACCTGGATGAACGCCAGGTGGCGGACCTCTATGGCGCCGCACTGTCGCATTGGAACTTTGCACGCAAGCGCGAGCCGGGGCGGGCACGGCTTCGCGTGATCAACCCGACGATCGCGGAGCACGGCTGGCAGTCGACCCACACCCTGATCGAGATCGTCAACGACGACATGCCGTTTCTCGTCGACTCGGTGACGATGGAAGTCAACCGCCATGGACTCACGCTGCACCTGATCATCCATCCCCTGGTGGCCGTGAGGCGCGATGGCGACGGCATCCTTCAGGGCCTGGCGGCGGATCCTTCAGCGCCCGACGCCTGCCGCGAGTCCTTCATCCACGTCGAGGTGGATCGCGTGGCGGACGCGAGCCGCCTCGAGGCGCTGGCGGCCGACCTGACGCGCGTGCTCGGCGACGTGCGGCTGGCGGTGACGGACTGGCAACAGATGCAGGAGCGCGTGCTGGCGATCGCGCAAGGCCTCGAAGAACGCGCGCCGCCGATCCCGCCGCAGGAACTCGCCGAGGGATTGGCCTTCCTGCGTTGGCTGACCGACGATCACTTCACCTTCCTGGGCCACCGCAGCCACGAGCTGGAGACCGTCGAAGGCGAGGACGCGCTCCGGATCGTGCCGGAATCGAGCATGGGCATCCTGCGTGAGGCCGCCAAGGACGTCGCGGCCGCCTTCGCCGCGCTGCCGCCCGAGGTGCGCGCCCACGCGCGCCGGCCGGAACTGCTGGTGGTCACCAAGTCGACCTCTCGCTCCACCGTGCACCGGCCCGGCTACCTGGACTACATCGGCATCAAGCGCTTCGACGCCGAGGGTCGTGTGTGCGGCGAGGACCGCTTCCTCGGCCTCTTCACCTCCACGGCCTACAGCGCCAACCCGAGCGAGATTCCGCTGCTGCGCCGGAAGGTGGCCGACGTGGTCGGGCGCGCCGGCCTGGCGAGCGGCAGCCACTCCGGCAAGGCGCTCGCCAACATCCTCGAGACCTATCCGCGCGACGAGCTGTTCCAGACCAATGCCGACGAGCTGCTGCACACGGCCATGGGCATCCTCCACCTGGGCGAACGCCAGCGCTTTCGCCTGTTCGTGCGGCGCGACCCGTTCGAGCGTTTCGTCGCGTGCATGATCTACGCGCCGCGCGAGAACTACACGACCGAGCTGCGCCAGAAGTGGCAAACGATCCTCATGCAGGCCTTCAACGGCACCACTTCGGAGTTCAACGTGCACCTCTCGGAGTCGGTGCTGGCACGCATCCAGTTCGTGGTGCGCACCAAGCCCGGCAGCATCCCGGCCTTCGATGTGCGCGAACTCGAGCAGCGCCTGACCGCCGCGGCCCGGCGCTGGGACGACGACTTGAAGTCCGCACTGACCGAGGCGACCGGCGAAGCACGCGGAAGCGTTCTCCTGCGCCGGTTCGGCGGCGCCTTCCCGGCCGGCTACCGCGACGAGTTCGCGGCGCGGGCCGCGGTGCACGACATCGAGCTGATGGAGCGCTTGACCGATGCGCAACCGCTCGGCATGAACCTCTACCGGCCGCTGGAAGCGCCGCCCGGCACCTTGCGCTTCAAGGTGCTGCAGCGCGGCGGGCCGCTGGTCCTGTCGGCCAGCCTGCCGATGCTCGAACACCTGGGAATGAAGGTGCTCGACGAGCACCCGCACCGGCTCGCGCCGGAGGGCGGGGCGCCGATCTGGATCCACGACTTCGGATTGCAGAGCGTGCTCGGCGCCGCCGACGCCGACGCCGAGGTCGATGCGTTGCGGCCGGTGTTCGAGGAGGCCTTCGGTGCCGTGTCTTCCGGTGCGGTCGAGAACGACGACTTCAACCGCCTGGTGCTCGCAGCGCGCCTGCCG
Organism: Variovorax sp. P2_H12; assembly: GCF_056403395.1. Taxonomy (NCBI): domain Bacteria; kingdom Pseudomonadati; phylum Pseudomonadota; class Betaproteobacteria; order Burkholderiales; family Comamonadaceae; genus Variovorax; species Variovorax sp. P2_H12. The sequence goes on from NZ_JBFUFO010000010.1 coordinate 119,391, forward strand.
GCGCACGAGATCGTCGTGTTGCGCGCCTACGCGAAGTACATGCGGCAGATCGGCTTCGCGCTGTCGCAGTCGTTCATCGAGGGCACGCTCGCGGCGAACGGGCGAATTGCACGCGCGCTGGTCGAGCTGTTCAAGCTGCGCTTCGATCCCGCGCGGGCGGCCGGCGGCGAAGGCCCTGCGGGCGAGAAGGTGCGCGAGATCGAGACCGCGCTCGAGGACGTGGCCAATCTGTCGGAAGACCGGGTGCTGCGCCAATACCTCGCGCTGATCCTGGCCACCACGCGGACCAACTTCTGGCGCCGCGACGCGGCGGACCGGCGGCGCGGCTTCCTGTCGTTCAAGTTCGATTCGGCCAAGGTGCCGGACCTGCCGGCGCCGAAGCCGATGTTCGAGATCTTCGTCTATTCGACGCGCTTCGAAGGCGTGCATCTGCGCGGCGGCCGCGTGGCGCGCGGCGGGCTGCGCTGGTCCGATCGGCCGGAAGACTTCCGCACCGAGGTCCTGGGCCTCGTGAAGGCGCAGATGGTCAAGAACACCGTGATCGTGCCGGTCGGCTCCAAGGGCGGCTTCGTGCTCAAGCAGGCCCCTGCGCCGAGCGATCGCGACGCCTACCTGCGCGAAGGCGTGGCCTGCTACCAGGACTACCTGCGCGGACTGCTCGACATCACGGACAACCGCGTCGCCGGGGCGATCGAGCCGCCACAGAATGTCAGGCGCCATGACGACGACGACCCGTACCTGGTGGTCGCCGCCGACAAGGGCACGGCCACGTTCAGCGACTACGCCAACGGCATCAGCAAGGAATACGGCTTCTGGCTCGGCGACGCCTTCGCCTCCGGCGGCTCGGTGGGTTACGACCACAAGGCCATGGGGATCACCGCGCGCGGCGCCTGGGAATCGGTGAAGCGGCACTTCCGCGAGATGGGCATCGATACCCAGACGACCGAGTTCATGGTCGCCGGCATCGGCGACATGTCGGGCGACGTGTTCGGCAACGGCATGCTGCTGTCGGAGCACATCCGGCTCGTGGCGGCCTTCGACCACCGCCACATCTTTCTCGACCCGAGCCCCGACGTGGCCAGGAGCTTCGCCGAGCGCGAGCGTCTGTTCAAGCTGCCGCGTTCGTCCTGGGCCGACTACGATGCGGCGCTGATCTCCGAGGGCGGCGGGATCCATGCGCGCAGCGCCAAGTCGATTCCGCTCACGCCCCAGGTCAGGCAGATGCTGGGGCTCGCAGCCGAGGCGCTCACGCCGACCGAGCTGGTCAACGCCATCCTCAAGGCCCCGGTCGACCTGATCTACAACGGCGGCATCGGCACCTACGTGAAGGCGTCGAGCGAGAGCCACGCGCAGGTGGGCGACCGCGCCAACGACGCCCTGCGCGTGAACGGCAGGGAGCTGCGCTGCAAGGTGCTCGCGGAAGGCGGCAACCTCGGCTGCACGCAACTGGGCCGGATCGAGTTCGCGCTGGCGGGCGGGCGCATCAACACCGACGCGATCGACAACTCGGCCGGAGTGGACACCTCCGATCACGAGGTCAACATCAAGATCCTGGTCGGCCTGCCCATCGCCGAAGGCGAGCTCACCGAGAAGCAGCGCAACGCGCTGTTGCCGGAGATGACCGACGACGTGGCCGCGCTGGTGCTGCGCGACAACATCTTCCAGACGCAGGTGCTGTCCGTCACCGGGCGCATCGCGCCGCAGTTGCTCGATGCGCAGACCCGCTTCATGCAGTTCCTCGAGAAAGCCGGGCGCCTGAACCGCGCCATCGAGTACCTGCCGTCCGACGAAGAGCTGGCCGAGCGGCGCGCCCAGGGCCAGGGACTGACCAGTCCCGAGCGCGCCGTCGTGCTCGCCTACAGCAAGATCTGGCTCTACGACGACCTGCTGGCCTCGCCGCTGCCGGACGACGCCTGGGTCGCGACTGCGCTCGAGCGCTACTTCCCGACCCTGCTGAAAGACCGGTTCTCGGCCTACATGCCCAAGCATCCGCTGCGGCGCGAGATCATCGCCACCCACGTGACCAACAGCATGATCAACCGCGTGGGCAGCACCTTCGTGCATCGCCTGGTCGAGACCACCGGCGCCCGCGCGTTCGAGGTCGTGCGCGCCTACCTGATGAGCCGCGAGATCTTCGGCATGGTGCCGCTGTGGCTGTCCATCGAGGCGCTCGACAACCGCGTCGACGACGCCGTGCAGTCGAACCTGCTCATCGACACCAGCCGGCAACTGGAACGCGGTACCAAGTGGTTCCTGCGCTCACGGCGCCTGAAGGAAGACATGGCGGCGACCATCGAGCACTTCATGCCGAATGTCGACGCGCTGTCTGCGCGGCTGACCGAACTGCTGGATGCCGATGAGCGCGCCCGCGTCGATGCGGCGGTCGCTCACTACGTGGCCGGCGGCGTGCCGCGCGAACTGGCCGAGCGCGTCGTCACCTTCGATTCGCTGTACGCCACGCTCGACATCGCCGAAATCGCCGGCAGTGCCAGGTGGCCGGTCGCCCTGGTCGCGGCGATCTACTTCGACCTTGCCAACCGGCTCGGCATGCCATGGCTGCGCGATCGGATCGCCGCATTGCCGGCCGACCAGCATTGGCAGATGCTCGCCAAGGGCGCGATGCTCGACGACCTGTCGGGCCTGCAAGGCTCGATCACCGCCGCGGTGCTTGGGGGGGGCGGCGAGGGCGAATCGCCGGCCGCCCGGGTCGAGTCGTGGCAGGCCGAGAATGGCCGGGCGCTCGAGCGTGCCGCGAAACTGATGGGGGAACTGCGCGCCGTGGCCGTGCCCGACGCGGCGATGCTGTCGGTCGCGCTGCGGGAATTGCGGGCCCTGGGTTAGCCGGCCGCAGTTGTCTCCCGTCTACGTTGGGGGCGGGGTTGTTCCCGCGAGGCAGCGCAACCGTGCCCCGGTGGTGGCAGCATCCTGACTGGCGCGGTCACCCGAGTTGACCGCACGGCTGCTTCGAATCTGATGGAGGCCCATCATGGCGAGACTGGTCATGCGTACGCGCAGCAAGCCCTATCCGGTGACTTTCGGCGACGAGACGAAGTACATCTGCGGCTGCGGCCTGTCGGCGACGCAGCCCTTCTGCGACGGCACCCACAAGAAGACGCGCGACGAGCCCGAGGGGACGCTGTGCTGGTACGACGCCGACGTCGGTCGAAACGAACTCGCGGATGCGTTCCCCAACATCCGCACGCCGAGCGAATAGATCGATCGCATCGATGGCCCTGTTCACCGCGCGCCGTGCAAGATTGACGCTGACGATCGAAGTCCGGGTGACGCGCTCAGGCCAGGCGGCGCCGCAGCCCGGCGACCTGACAGGCTCCGTCGCCGAGGTGGCGCCAGGTCAGGAAGGCATTGCGCTGCTGGCTGACCGGGTGATCCGGTGATCCGGTGATTGGGGAATAGCGGGCCTGGCCGGACAGCGCCATGGTCTCGGGCAGCGCAATCAGTGATTGACGTGTCACGGTCCGGTGCACGAAATCTAGACCAGATGCCCGCTCGCCAGCGCTGCGGCGGCAGAGCGCGTTTCCACGCCGAGCTTCTCGAAGATGTGTTCGAGGTGCTTGTTCACGGTACGGGGACTGGTGCCGAGGATCTCACCGATGTCGCGGTTGGTCTTCCCCTTGGCCAGCCATGACAGCACCTCGGTCTCTCGCGGCGTCAGTGCGGCCTCGGTCAGGCGCGACGACGCAGAGGGTCCTTCGCGATGCAGCGCCATCAGCAGCATGGTCTCGCCCAGGGCCGCAGCGCCGAGGTTGCGAATCGACAACTGCCGGCCGTCCGCGAGGCCCACGACCATCGTGCCGCCATCGGTCGGTACCGCTTCAAGCGCCGGCGGCAGGTGGCCAGGCTCGCCCGGCTCGCCGATCGCGCGCAGCCACGCCTCGGCCTGCGGCGACCGCCAGGCGAGGCGCCCATGCGCATCGACGAAGATCACGCCCATGCCGGCCACGTCGACCGCATCGCGCGCCATGCGGCTGATGCGCGCATTGCGTGCATGGGTATGCAGCCGCGCCAGGACTTCCTGAGCCCGGATCGGCTTCACCACGTAGTCGACGCCGCCACTGGCAAAGCCCTCGACCACGTCCTGCGTCTCGGACAGGCCGGTCATGAACAGCACCGGAATGTGCGCGAGCGCCGGGTCGGCCTTGATGCGTCGACAGGTCTCGAAGCCCGACAGACCAGGCATCATTCCGTCCAGCAGGATCGCGTCCGGCACCACGAATTCGAGCCGTTGCAGCGCCGATTCACCGTCGGCGGCGACGAGCACCGTGTAGCCGCTGGCCTCCAGCGTGTCGCACAACATGCCGAGGCTGCTCGGCGCGTCGTCGACGACCAGCACCACCGGCCGTTCGGACTCAAGGGATGGAGACATCGTTCTCCTCTGAAAGTGCGTGCTTGAAGTTGTCGAGTTCGAAGCGCGCCAGCATGCCGCGCAGATGGCTGCAGGTGGCGGCCAGTTCGGGGCGCCTTGCCGCGATGCGGTCGAGCGCCTGCTGTAGACCGCGCACGTGGCCCATCTGCACCAGGCGCATGAGTTCGAGCCGGTCGTCCTCCGGCAGGGCGAGCAGTTCGAGCGGTCCGGACTGCGCGGCCCGGGCACGGCTCGGCGCCTGGCCCTGCTGCAGCCATTCGAGGCCCAGATGGCGCTCGAGCGTGGTGATCAGCTCCGACTCGATCACCGGCTTGCCGATGAAGGCCTGGCATTCAGTGAGGCGCAGCCGCTCGGCCTGGTTCTCGAAGACATTGGCCGAGACGATGATGATCGGCAGCGCGAAGCCGGCCGAGCGCACCCGCAGCGCCGTCTCCCAGCCGTCCATGTCGTCCATGCTGAGATCGAGCAGGATGGCCGAGGGCACATGCTCGCGCAGGCTGTCGAGGCACTCGGTGCCGCTGGCCGCCTCGCGCACGTCGAAGCCCAGCGGCATCAGCATGCCGGCCAGCATCTGGCGCTGCACGGGTTGGTCGTCGACCACCAGCAGCGTGCGGCGCGGGCCGAAGTAGCCGGAGATCGCGCGCAGCGGCTCGGCCTGCGGGCCCGGGTCGGCGACCTCGTTCAGGTAGAGCCGCACGCTGAAGGTGCTGCCCTTGGCGGACGTCTCGGCCAGCCGCAGCTCGCCTCCCATCAACGAAGTGAGCAGGCCGGTGATGGTCAGGCCCAGGCCGGTTCCCGGGTCGCCCCCATGGCGCCGGCCGGCGGCGCCGCGCTCGAAGGGAAGGAAGATGCGCTGGTGGTCCTGCGGCGCGACGCCGATGCCGGTGTCGACGACATCGAAGCGCAGCACCTCGCGCCGCGCATCGACATGCAACGTGACCGTGCCGGCGTCGGTGAAGCGCACGCCGTTGCTCAGCAGGTTGATGAGGATCTGCCGCAGCCGCTTGCCATCGGCCTGCACCCAGGCCGGAACGCGTCCGCTCTCCGAATACACGAAGGCCAGGCCCTTGCTTTCGGCCTGCGGCCGGACCATTCGCACCACCTCGTCAAGGAACTCCGGCAGTGCGAGCGGCATCGGCTCGAGCTGCAGCCGCCCGGCCTCGATGCGCGCCAGGTCAAGCAGGCCGTCGATCAGGCCGAGCATGTGCTCGCCGCTCTTGTGGATGGTCTGCAGCGCCTCGCGCGGCGGCCGCGCCGGTGCTTCGTTCTTCAGCAGGATCTGCGAGTAGCCCATGATGCTGTTGAGCGGCGTGCGCAGTTCGTGCGCCATGCCGGCGACGTAGCGCGTCTTCGCCTGGTTGGCGGCTTCGGCGGCTTCCTTGGCGCTTTGCAGGGCTGCATCGGTGCGGCGATGGGCCTCGATCTCCAGCGTCAGCAGGTGGTTGTGGCGATTGGACTCCTCCTGCGCCATCTTGCGGCTCTCGCTGCCCAGCACGATCCACCACGCGGCGACCGCGGTCACCAGCGACAGCAGCGCGAACACCTTGAGGAAGGGCGCCTGCAGGAAGCGGTCCGCCGCATTCGGATCGAGCAGGCCTTCCTGCGCGTAGACGATGCCCATCACCGTGGCGAGCAGCGCCACCAGGGAGGTCGCGATCAGCAGGTAGTGGGCGACGCGGAAGTTGATGCGCAGCGCCAGCGCCGGCGGCAGCAGCGCCTTCAGCCAGCCGCTGATCTGCTCCGAGGCCCGGGAGCCGGTCTTGCAGGCATCGTGGCAACGCGATTCCAGCGTGCAGCACAGCGAGCAGATCGGCGCGCTGTAGGCCGGGCAGTGCGCCATGTCCTCCGACTCGAAGGTGTTGTCGCAGACCGCGCAGCGCACCAGTTGCCCCGGCGTCCAGTGGGTCAGGTCCTTGCGCGCCAGATAGTAGCGGCCCTTGGTGCGCCAGGCGAGCAGCGGCGACACCACCATCGCGGTCAGGAGCGCGACAAAGGGCGAGAAGGCTTCGGCCCAGGGTCCGAGCATCCCGGCGTAGGCGACGATCGCGATCGCGGCCGCGACCACCATCGACACCAGCCCGACCGGATTGATGTCGTAGAGATGCGCCCGCTTGAATTCGATCGAGCGCGGACTCCAGCCGAGCGGTTTGTTGATGACCAGGTCGGCCACCAGCGCGCCGACCCAGGCGATCGCGATGTTGCTGTAGAGGCCCAGCACCTTTTCCAGCGCGGTGAACACCCCCAGCGTCATCAGCAGGATCGCGATCAGCACGTTGAACACCAGCCAGACCACGCGGCCCGGATGGCTGTGCGTGAGGCGGGCGAAGAAGTTCGACCAGGCCAGCGAGCCGGCATAGGCATTGGTCAGGTTGATCTTGAGCTGCGAGACGACGACGAACAGCGTCGTGATGGCCAGCACCCAGGCCGGGTCCGAGAAGACATAGCCGAAACCGGCGAGGTACATGTGGGTGGGTTCGATCGCGTGCTCGGGCCGGATCTCGTGCTGCAACGCCAGGAAAGCCAGGAAGGCACCGCCCATCATCTTCAGCATGCCGGGCACGATCCAGCCCGGCCCGGCAACCAGCACCGCGGTCCACCAGCGGCGGCGGTTGGCCGCCGTCTTCTCCGGCAGGAAGCGCAGGTAGTCCACCTGCTCGCCGATCTGCACCACCAGGGAGAAGGCGACGGTGGCGCCGGCGCCGAACATCAACGGATCGAAGCTGTTGTTTCCGGAGATCCGGCCAATCAGCCCGGTGAAGTCGGAGAAGGCCTGCGGATTGCGCAGCAGCACCGCCGCATACGGCAGCACGAAGAGCATCAGCCAGATCGGCTGCGTCCACAGTTGCAGCGTCGAGATCATCGTGATGCCGCGCATCACCAGCGGGATGATGACGATCGACGACACCAGGTAGCAGGCTGCCAGCGGCCAGTCGAAGTACATCTGCAGCGCCAATGCGAGGATGGCGGCCTCCAGCGCGAAGAAGATGAAGGTGAAGCTGGCGTAGATGAGCGAGGTGAGCGTTGAGCCCAGGTAGCCAAAGCCCGCGCCGCGCGTGAGCAGGTCCATGTCGACGCCGTACTTGGCCGCGTAGTAGCAGATCGGCAGGCCGGTCAGGAACGTGACCAGCCCGACCACCAGGATCGCCCACAACGCATTCGAGAAACCGTAGCTCAGCGCGATGGCGCCGCCGATCGCTTCCAGCGCCAGGAAGGAGGTGGCACCGAAGGCGGTGTTGGCGACCCGGAATTCCGACCACTTGCGAAAGCTGCGCGGCGTATAGCGCAGCGCGTAGTCCTCGAGCGTCTCGTTGGCGACCCAGGTGTTGTAGTCGCGGCGGATGCGAAAGATCTTCTGACCGGTGACGGGCGGCATGTTCCATTCTTTCAGGAAGGGTGTTTGCCGATGTCTCTGCAAGAAGCGCTCCTTGTCCGTTCCGCGGATGAAGGAAACGGCCGCCCAGTCTCGCAGGCCGCGCGCCGCGGGCAGCTACGTTGATTGACGTATTCGGTTCGGGGCCCGCCCTTCCTAGAGTCCAGTCCATGGTGAAGCGATGCGCCGCACAGAGATGGTGCATGGCGTCACCGGTTTGTCTCTTTTTTTTTCAACCCAGCCTGGAGATTCCGCCATGTCCCGCGACCAAGAACCTTCGCTCGATTCGCCCGAGCGCATCGCAATGCGCCGCCGCCGACTGCTGCAGGGCGCCGCCGCGCTGCCGGCGCTGGGCCTGAGCGGCCTGAGCTTCGGCCAGCCGACCGCCTCGGTGAACACGACCAAGCTCGCGGTGACCGACACCGAGGTGACCGTCGGCCAGCTGCACTCGTCCACCGGCACGATGGCGATCAGCGAGACCGGCTCGATCCAGGCCGAGCAGCTCGCGATCGACCAGATCAACGCGATGGGCGGCATCCTCGGACGCAAGATCAAGGTCATCAAGGAAGACGGCGCCTCCGACTGGCCGACCTTCGCCGAGAAGGCCAAGAAGCTGCTCATCAACGACCATTGCGCGGCGGTCTTCGGCTGCTGGACCTCGGCCTCGCGCAAGGCGGTGCTGCCGGTGTTCGAGAAGGAGAACGGCCTGCTGTACTACCCGACCTTCTATGAAGGCCTGGAGCAGTCGCACAACGTGTTCTACACCGGACAGGAAGCCACCCAGCAGATCATCTACAGCCTGGACTGGGCCAAGAACGAGAAGAAGGCCAAGACCTACTTCCTGATCGGGTCCGACTACATCTGGCCGCGCACCTCGATGAAGATCGCGCGCAAGCACATCGAGAACTTCCAGAAGGGCAAGGTCGTCGGCGAGGAGTATTACCCGCTGGGCAGCACCAACTTCGGCTCGCTGATGAACAAGATCAAGCTGCAGAAGCCCGACTGCATCTTCGCCGCGGTGGTAGGCGGCTCCAACGTGGCCTTCTACAAGGCTCTGAAGGCGGCCGGCATCACCGGCGACAAGCAGCTGCTGGTGACGCTGGCGGTGACCGAGGACGAGATGACAGGCGTCGGCGGCGAGAACTTCGCCGGCTTCTATTCGTCGATGAAGTACTTCCAGAGCCTGGACAACGAAAACAACAAGAAATTCGTCGCCGCCTTCAAGGCCAAGTATGGCAAGGACGCGGTGATCGGCGACGTCACGCAGGCCGGCTACCTGGGCCCGTGGCTGTGGAAGGCAGCGGTCGAGAAGGCCAAGAGCTTCGACGTCGACAAGGTGGTCGCGGCGTCGCCCGGCATCGAACTCAAGATGGCGCCCGAGGGCTATGTGAAGCTCGACGAGAACCATCACCTGTGGAGCAAGTCGCGCATCGCCCAGGGCCAGCTCGACGGCAGCTTCAAGGTCGTATCGGAGTCGCCCGAGTTGATCAGGCCGGACCCGTTCCCCAAGGGCTACCAGTAAGCAGGCCAGCAGCAGCGTCGTTCGCCACCGGAGATCGTCCATGAGTTTCACCGACCTGATGAACATCGGCCTGATGCAGGGCTTCGCGGGACTGAGCCTGTTCGCGGTGCTGCTGCTGATGGGCCTGGGCCTGGCGCTCATCTTCGGCCAGATGGGCGTCATCAACATGGCCCATGGCGAGTTCATGACCATCGGCGCCTACACGATCTACCTCGGTTCGACGATCGTGGAGAAGAACGCGCCGACGCTGCTGCCGTACTACTTTCCGGTCGCGGTGCTGCTGGCCTTCTTCTTCGCCTTCGTCGCCGGCTGGCTGGTGGAGTGGGGGCTCATCCGGCACCTCTACAAGCGCCCGCTCGACACGCTGCTCGCGACCTGGGGCGTGAGCCTGGCGATGCAGCAGATGTTCCGCACCTTCATCGGTCCGAAAGAGGTAAGCCCGGTTCTGCCCGAGTGGCTGCTGGGCTCCTGGGCGCCGGCGCCGGGGCTGGACATACCGATCAACGGCATGTTCGTGCTGGTCCTGACCACGGTGGTCACCGTCGGCATGCTGATCGCCCTCAACAAGAGCCGCTGGGGGCTGCGGGTGCGCGCCACGGTGGCGAATCGCGTGATGGCGAATGCCACCGGCATCGACACCAAGCGCACCGACCGGCTCACTTTCGCGATCGGCTGCGGCGTGGCCGGCGTGGCCGGCGCTGCCTTCACGACCATCGGCTCGACCGGTCCGACCTCCGGCCAGCTCTACATCGTCGACTCCTTCCTGGTCGTCACCTTCGGCGGCGCGGCCAGCCTGCTCGGCACTGTGGTGTCGGCTTTCGGCATCGCGCAGACGCAGTCGGTGACCGAGTTCTTCATGGCCGGCTCGATGGCCAAGGTGCTCACCCTGTCGCTGATCGTCCTGATCCTGATGATGCGGCCGCAGGGCCTGTTCGCCAGCAAGGTGCGGCGTTGATGCATTCGCTGAAGAAGCCACGAAACAACCTGCCACGGAGTTTCCAATGATTGCCCTGCAAGCCTGGATCAGGCGCTACCAGCTCGCCAGCGTGCTGCTTCTCACGGTGCTGCTCGCGGTCGTGCTGCCGCTGACGCTCGACATCTTCCGCCTCAACCTGATCGGCAAGTACCTGACCTATGCCTTCGTCGCCGTCGGCCTGGTGATGGTCTGGGGCTACGGCGGCGTGCTGAGCCTGGGGCAGGGCATCTTCTTCGGACTCGGCGGCTATGCGATGGCGATGTTCCTCAAACTGGAAGCCTCCGATCCGGTCACGACCAGGATCCAGTCGACGCCCGGGATTCCGGACTTCATGGACTGGAACCAGCTGACCGAGCTGCCGTGGCTGTGGGTGCCTTTCAAGTACCTGCCGTTCGCTCTCTTCGCGGTGGTGGCGGTGCCGACGCTGCTGGCCTGGATCATCAGCTTCGCGATGTTCAAGCGGCGCGTGGGCGGCGTCTATTTCGCGATCATCACGCAGGCGGTGGCGCTGATCCTCACGGTGCTGATCATCGGCCAGCAGGGGTACACCGGCGGCGTCAACGGCATGACCGACCTGAAGACGCTGGCTGGCTGGGACACCCGCACCGACAGCGCCAAGTACCTCCTCTATTACATCTGCGTGGCGTTGCTGATCGGCAGCATCTTCCTTTGCCGCTGGATCCAGATCGGCAAGGCCGGGACGCTCCTGCTCGCCATGCGCGACAAGGAAGACCGGGTGCGCTTCTCGGGCTACGACGTGGCCAATTTCAAGGTCTTCGTCTTCTGCCTCGCGGCTGCGCTCTCCGGCATCGGCGGCGCGCTCTTTTCGCTGCAGGTGGGCTTCATGTCGCCGAGCTTCGTGGGCATCGTGCCCTCGGTCGAGATGGTCATCTTCGCGGCGGTCGGGGGACGCATGAGCCTGGTCGGCGCGGTGTACGGCACGCTGCTGGTGAACGCCGGGAAGACCTATTTCTCGGAGAGCTTTCCCGACCTGTGGCTGTTCCTGATGGCCGCGCTCTTCATTGGCGTGACGATGGCCTTTCCGATGGGGTTGGCCGGCGTCTGGGAAGAGCATGTGGTGCCCCGGTGGAAGCGGCACATGGCCGCCCGCAAGGGCCAGGCGCCGGCCGCGACACCCGAGGCGGAGCTCCCCGTCGTCAAGGCGATGCCCCAGGCCGCCGAGGAGCCATCCCTGCCCGATGGCGTGAGCAGCCAGCGCGCCTGACCGGAAAGCACCCATGAGCAACACCGACTTCGCACTCGCGGTCGAGGACCTGACCGTCTCCTTCGACGGCTTCAAGGCGATCGATGCGCTGACGCTGTACATCGACAAGAACGAGCTGCGCGTGATCATCGGCCCGAACGGCGCCGGCAAGACCACGCTGCTCGACCTGATCTGCGGCAAGACCCGCGCGAGTGCCGGCAGCATCAAGTTCAAGAACACCGAGCTCACGAGGATGGCCGAATACCGCCGCGTGCGACTGGGGATCGGCCGCAAGTTCCAGACGCCCTCCATCTACGAAAACCTCAGCGTGTTCCAGAACCTGGAGGTGTCGTTTCCGGCCGGGCGATCGGTCATGGGCGCGCTCGGCTTCAAGTGCACGGACGAGGTGAGGTCCAGGGTCGACGCGGTCGCGGCCGACATTCACCTGTCCGACAAGCTCGACACCGAGGCCGGCCTGCTCAGCCACGGCCAGAAGCAGTGGCTGGAAATCGGCATGCTCCTGATGCAGGAGCCTGAGTTGCTCATGCTCGACGAACCGATCGCCGGCATGAGCGCGCGCGAACGCGAGCTCACCGCTGACCTGCTGCAGCGCATCTGCCAGGGCCGGTCGGTGATCGTGATCGAGCACGACATGGAATTCGTCAAGCGCATCGCGCACAAGGTCACGGTCATGCACCAGGGAAAGATCCTGGCCGAAGGGCCGATGGATCAGGTGCAGGCCGACGAGCGCGTGATCGACGTCTACCTCGGCCACTAGGAGCAAATGACATGAGCACAGCCATGCTGGAGGTCAAGGACCTCTACACCTCTTACGGCCAGAGCGAGGCGCTGCACGGCATTTCGTTCCAGGCGCGCAGGAACGAGACCATCGCCATCATGGGCCGCAACGGCATGGGCAAGACCACGCTGTTCAAGAGCCTGATGGGCGTGCTGCCGATCAAGAGCGGCAGCATCAGCGTTGCCGGCCGCGACGTCTCGCGCGACGAAAGCTTCGTACGGGTCGCCAAGGGCATTGCCTACGTGCCGCAGGGCCGCATGATCTTCCCGACCCTGACGGTGGAGGAGAACATCCAGACCGGCCTGGAGAACTCGAAGACGCGCCGCATTCCCGAGGAAATCTACGCGCTCTTCCCGGTGCTGTTCGACATGAAGCGCCGCAAGGGCGGCAACCTGTCGGGCGGCCAGCAGCAGCAGTTGGCGATCGCGCGTGCGCTCGTGACCGACCCCAAGGTGCTGCTGCTCGACGAGCCTACCGAGGGCATCCAGCCTTCGATCATCAAGGACATCGCGAAGGCGCTGAACGAGATCCGCAAGCTGCGCGAGATCACGATCGTGGTGTCGGAGCAGGTGCTGAGCTTCGCGCTGGACGTTGCCGACCGCCTGTTCGTGATCGAGGGCGGGATCTTCGTGCACGAGACCGCGCGCGACAAGACCGACGTGAACCACATCAAGGCCTATCTCTCCGTTTGAACTCCCCTTTCGACAACCACCCCAGGAGCCATTGCAAATGACCGACACGCTGATCAAGGTCGACCTGACCAAATCGCCGACCGAGAACGAGATGATCCACAACCGCTGGCACCCGGACATCCCGATGGCCTGCTGGGTGAACCCGGGCGACGACTTCATCCTCGAGACCTTCGACTGGACCGGCGGCTTCATCAAGAACAACGACAGCGCCGACGACGTGCGCGACATCGACCTGACCACGGTGCACTACCTGTCGGGCCCGGTCGGCGTGAAGGGGGCCGAGCCGGGCGACCTGCTGGTGGTCGACCTCCTGGACATCGGCGCCAAGCAGGACAGCCTGTGGGGCTTCAATGGCTTCTTCTCGAAGAAGAACGGCGGCGGCTTCCTCACCGATCATTTTCCCGAGGCGCAGAAATCGATCTGGGACTTCAAGGGCATGTTCACCAGTTCGCGCCACATTCCGGGCGTCAACTTCGCGGGACTGATCCATCCCGGCCTGATCGGCTGCCTGCCCGACAGGGCGATGCTCGACATGTGGAACAAGCGCGAGATCGACTTCATCGCGACCGACCCGGATCGCGTGCCCGGTCTGGCGAATCCGCCTTCGGCCGGCACCGCCCATATGGGAAAGATGACCGGCGAGGCCAGGGCCAAGGCAGCCGCAGAGGGCGCACGCACCGTGCCGCCGCGCGAGCACGGCGGCAACTGCGACATCAAGGATCTCTCGCGCGGCTCCAAGGTTTTCTTCCCGGTCTACGTCGACGGCGCCGGCCTGTCGGTGGGCGACCTGCACTTCAGCCAGGGCGATGGCGAGATCACCTTCTGCGGCGCCATCGAGATGGCGGGCTGGGTGCACATGAAAGTCACGCTCATCAAGGGCGGCATGGCCAAGTACGGCATCAAGAACCCGATCTTCAAGCCGAGCCCGATCACGCCGCACTACAACGACTACATCATCTTCGAGGGCATCTCGGTGGACGAGGCGGGCAAGCAGTACTACCTTGACGTGCACGTGGCCTACCGCCAGGCATGCCTGAACGCGATCGAGTACCTGAAGAAGTTCGGCTATTCCGGCGCACAGGCCTATTCGATCCTCGGCACCGCACCGGTGCAGGGCCACATCAGTGGCGTGGTCGACATCCCGAATGCCTGCGCCACGCTCTGGCTGCCGACGCAGATCTTCGACTTCGACATCAATCCGAACGCCAACGGGCCGACCAGGTTCATCGACGGCAAGATCGACATGCCGCTGTCGCCCGACCTTGCCTGACCGGAGCGCGAGCAGCATGCCGACCTACGACTACCGGTGCGACGACTGCGGCGGCTTCGATGCACTGCGCAGCGTGAGCCAGCGCGACCTGCCGGCGGACTGCCCGGATTGCGGCGGCGCCTCGCCGCGCGTGATGTCGGGCGCACCACGCCTGGCGCTCATGGCCGACGGCACGCGCCGCGCCATCGCGGTCAACGAGCGTGCGGCGCACGAGCCGAAGCGCTCGGGCGACTACGCGCGGCTCAGGCATCCCTCGGGCTGCGGCTGCTGCAGTGGCGCCAAGCGTGGCGCGACGGTGACCGCGCCCAACGGTGCCAAGACCTTTCCGACCAAACGGCCCTGGATGATCAGCCACTAGGAGCAGCACCATGATTCATGGAGATATCTCGAGCAGCAAGGACACCGTAGGTGTCGCGGTCGTCAACTACAAGATGCCGCGCCTGCACTCGCGTGCCGAGGTGCTCGACAACGCGCGTGCGATCGCGAAGATGGTGGTCGGCATGAAGTCCGGACTTCCTGGCCTCGACCTCGTGATCTTTCCCGAGTACAGCACCCACGGCATCATGTACGACAGCGCCGAGATGTACGAGAACGCCGCCACCGTGCCCGGCGCCGAGACCGAGATCTTCGCCGAGGCCTGTCGCAAGGCGAAGGTGTGGGGCGTGTTCTCCCTCACCGGCGAGCGCCACGAGGAGCATCCGAACAAGGCGCCCTACAACACGCTCATCCTCATGAACGACCAGGGCGAGATCGTGCAGAAGTACCGCAAGATCATGCCCTGGGTGCCGATCGAGGGCTGGTATCCGGGCAACTGCACCTATGTGAGCGACGGGCCGAAGGGGCTCAAGATCAGCCTCATCATCTGCGACGACGGCAACTATCCCGAGATCTGGCGCGACTGCGCGATGAAGGGCGCCGAGCTGATCGTGCGCTGCCAGGGCTACATGTACCCGGCGAAGGAGCAGCAGATCCTCATCAGCAAGGCAATGGCCTTCGCCAACAACACCTATGTGGCGGTCGCCAACGCGGCGGGCTTCGACGGCGTCTATTCGTATTTCGGCCACTCGGCGATCATCGGCTTCGACGGCCGCACGCTCGGCGAATGCGGCGAGGAGGAAATGGGTATCCAGTACGCGGCGCTCAGCAAGAGCCTGATCCGCGACTTCCGCAAGCACGGCCAGTCGGAGAACCACCTCTTCAAGCTGGTTCACCGCGGCTACACCGGATTGATCAACTCCCGCGAGGGCGACAAGGGCGTGGCCGACTGCCCCTACGACTTCTATGCCAAGTGGATCGCCGATCCACAGGGCACGCGCGAGATGGTCGAGTCCTTTACCCGCAGCACCGTCGGCACCGCGGAGGCGCCGATCGTGGGCATCCCGAACGAAGACACGGCCGGCGTGCACCGCTGATGCCGGATCCGCTCGAATCCTGGCGCATTACGCAGGAGCCCTGGTAGGGGTGAAAGCGAACGGCAGTCCCAAGAAAATCAAAGGCTTGCCGACCCCTAAGACAGCGACTGCGGAATCGTGAACACCATGTTCGCCGCGCCGCGGAACTCGCCCTTGGTCACCAGGAACCACAGTGTCGCGTTGTCGCCGAACAGCTCGCCGACGTTGCTGCTTGCGGCGGCGCGGCGCGCGATCAGCATGCCGTAGGTGCTGGAGCGCGGTTGGGTGGCGGTGAAGTGGTTGCCGCTGACGCTCATGAAGTTCCCGGCGCACAGCACCATGTCGGCCGTGAAGGTGTTGCCCTGCAGCACCACCGTCTGGAACAGGCCGCGGGCCCGCTTCGCGGTGAGCAGCTTGATGGTTTCGATGCCCATCGTCAGCCGCGTCAGCAGGTTGCTCGCGAACACCAGTTGGCCGACGCCGGGCTGGACCTCGAAATCACCGGGCTGCAGCGCGCGCAGCAGCGCGTCGCGCGGCACCTCGGGGTCGGGAATGCCGTAGAACGCGACGTCGCCCGCGAACTGGCAGTGCGTGATCTCGCACAGGCCGGTGATGTCCTGGAACACCGCGGCCGCCCGTACCGCCGCCGGCAGCGTGCAGCCGCGCATGCGCAGCACGCGCGTGCTGCCGACGGCCAGCCAGGGCAGTGGGCTGTCGTTCTTGCCGACCACGTTCACGCCGTCCAGCTCGACCTGGGTGTTGTTGGTCAACGCGATCATGCCGCGCTCGCTGAGCTGCAAATGCAGATCGCGCAGTTCCAGCGCGGCCAGGCCGGCCAGGGCGATCGGGGCGGCGGCCACGATCACCGCGGTGGGGCCGCAGCCGTGCAACGACAGGCGCCGCACCGGCTGCGTGGAGGGCGCATCCAGCGTCAGGCCGGCCTCCAGTCGGTGCGTGCCTGGCAGGAAGCAGATGCACAGCGAGGGCCGCGCGGCCAGCAACTTCTCCAGCAGTTCGCTGCTGAGTTCGGGGAAGTCGCCCCCCTTGCCGATCGTGACCTCGCAACCGCCGCCCCCGGCCGTGGGCGGCGTCGTGGCGGTGGCCGCGAACACCAGCACCTGCTCGGCCACCGGGCTGCCGCCGCTGGTCAGCAGATGCGCACGGACGCGCTGGTTCTGCGGCGTGCCCAGCCGCCAGGGGCATTCGGCCAGGCCCTGGGCGTTGCAGGTGGCGTCGAAGCCGCTGGCCGGCGGGTTGCCCACGCTGCCGGCCCCGGCCTCGACCGTGAAGCGCACGCGCGCGCCGGGCACGGGCAGCGCGCCGCGCATCACGCGCACACGCAGCGGCTCGGGCAGCGCGCCGCCGGGCGTGGTGTTCTGGCCGTCGCCGCCTGCGTAGAGCAGTTGCGTCATTTTCGTGAGCGGCGGGAACAGGTCGCGGCAGTCGGTGATGGCCGTGACCAGGCCGTTGGCGTCCACCGTCACCAGGCCGAGCCGCGCCCAGCCGTCACGCACGCCGGCCGGCGGCTCGGCGACGGGTTCGCCGTCGCTGTCGCGCGGCCATTCCACGTCGGCCGTCGCGGTGCGCGCCGGGATCTGCCAGTAGTCGCCCGGCCGGTAGCTGCCGCCGGGTGCGAAGCGGATCTGCACGCCATCCTCCAGCGTGATCCAGTCGCCTTCCTCCACCGCCAGCGCGTGCTCGCCGGCCACGGCGGGCGTGTGGTCCCAGCGGCGCAGCACGGGGTGGCGCGCCGGGTCCTGGCCCAGCGTGCCGGTGGGCACGCCATCCAGCACCAGTTCCAGCGCATCGTCGCCGTCTTGCAGGTAGTCGAAGAGTTGTCCGGCGCGGCCCTGCAGCTCGGCCTCGTCGTCGACCAGTTCCACGCGGTCGTGCAGGGTGAGGTCCAGGTTGGCATCGCGCCCGCGTGCCGCCAGGCGAATCGTGGTGCGGTTGGCGTCGATGCTGATCTCCTGCACCGCATAGCTGACCGAGCCGTTCTCGCGCGACCACTTGAATGTGGCGGCGCCCGCCGCGTCCACCGAGTGGATTTCCACGCGGTAGAGCTGGTTCTCCAGCCGGCGGTAGCCGGCCGTGGCGGCGATCTCGCAGACGCCGGTGGACGCCAGTTCGGGCTCGGCCTGCGCGGCCAGCCGGGCGGCGGGCGGGGCGGTGAGGGCGTTCCAGGCGGCCACGTCGGCGCCGCAGTGCCAGGGTGCGTTGTTGGCCGGGACCGGCAGCGCCAGCGTGCGCACTTGCGCCACCTGCTGCGCGCGGGTGGCGGTGTCGGGGCCGCCCAGTGCCACTTCGCGGATGCCCGGGTCCTCCAGCGCACTCACATGGCGTTGCCAGGCGCGCAGGTAGACCAGGTGCGTGCCGGCCGGCAGCCGTGCCGGCACGCCGCCGTCGGGCTGGTTGGCCAGCGAGGCGGCCTGCTCCCATTCGCAGAGCTGGCCCTGCACGTAGTAGCGGCCCGCGCCGATGCGCAGGCTCGCCGCCGGCAGCGCCGCAGGCGCACCGGCGCCGGTGGCTTGCACGCGCCAGGCCTGGCCACCGCCGACCAGCCAGGGCTGCTCCGTGCCGGCCACCGACAGGCCAGCCAGTGCCGGACCGCCGGCCACGGTCTGCGCGGTCCAGGTGGCGCCGCCATTGGTGGTGACCAGCAGCGCGCCGTCCTCGCCAGCGATCCAGCCATTGTTGGCGTCGCGAAAGCGCACCGCGCGCAGCCGCGAGGTGCTGCCGCTGGTGGCGGTCGTCCAGGTCGCGCCGCCGTCGGCGCTGCGCAGCACGGTGCCGCCGTCGCCCACCGCCCAGGCCTGGCCACCGGCGAGCGACACCGCGCGCAAGGTGGCGCTGCTGCCGCTTTGCACGCGGGTCCATCCCGCGCCGCCGTTGCTGCTGCGCACGATCGCGCCGCCAGGCCCCACGGCCAGGCCTTCCTGCGCGTTGGCGAAGGCCGCGGCGTAGAGGCGCTGAACGCCGCTGGCGTGGCGCGTCCAGTTGGCGCCGCCGTCCACGGTGCGCAGCACCAGGCCGCCGTCGCCCACGGCCCAGGCGTGCTGGGCATCGAAGACCGCGACGCCGCGCAAATGCTGCAGGCTGCCGGCGTTCTGCACGGTCCAGGTGCTGCCAGCGTTGCTGGTGCGCAGCACGGTGCCGCCGTCGCCCACGGCCCAGCCGGTGTTGGCGGCGCGCGCAATGGCACGCAGGTGCCGCGTGCTGCCGGTGGCGGCCACGGTCCAGGCCGCGCCGCCATTGGTGCTGACCAGCAGCACGCCGTCTTCGCCGGCGATCCACACGCTGTTGGCATCGGCTGCATGCACCGCCAGCGCGACCATGCCGGCCGACAGCGCGAAGCCGGCGTTCTCGGCCGGCGCGCCGCTCTGGCCGATGACGTCCTCGGCCAGCGACTCGGCACGGCGGCGGGTGATGTCGCCTTCCTCGTTGAAATCCGCATCGGTGATCACGCGGCCTTGCTGCATGCGCACGGCGGTGTAGTGCGCGCCGGGCTCGAAGGTCTCGCGGGAGAGATCGGCTTTCATGGTGTCCTCCTCAATTGGCGAAATGCACGCTGGCGGCCAGGCCCAGGCGCAGGTATTCGGTCAGTGCATCGCGCAGGTTGGCCTCGCGCTGCGGCTGCTGCAGGTGTTCGTAGGCGCCCATCTCTGCGCCGCTGGCCGCGCCGGTGCGAATCTGCGCCGCGCAGCGCAGTTCCAGTTGGCCCAGCGCCGGGTCGCCGTAGCGGCGCGAGACGAAGAGCGGCCGCACCGTAGCCTCGACCTCGGCGCGAACCGCGTCCTTTTCGGCGGTCGTGGCGTTGGCGGGCAGGTCGGCGATGCGCGTCTCGCTCTCGAGCTGCGGCTGGCAGCGGTAGCGCCGCGGCACCTGCGAGGAAGGGGGCACGTAGCAAAAGCGCACGCAGCCCACCTGGCGACGCTCGGCGAGCACCGGTGCGTCGAAGATGCAGTCGCTGGCATTGAGCGACAGCGCGTTGACGCCGCCGAAGAAGCTGGTGCGTTGCAGGTCCAGCGCGGCCTCGGGCGCGTCCAGCGCCGGGGCCGAAGCGCCGTCGGCGAGGCCCAGGCCGACGATGCTGTCGGCCACCTCCACCCCGCGCACCGGGCCGGCCACGGTGACCGGTGCGCAAAGGCTTTGCAGCAGCCGCAATTGCAGGCGCGGGCTGTCGACGCCCACCTGCAGGTGCTGCGTGCCCTGCACCGTGTCGGGCAGCAGCGTGCAGTGCGCCAGCTCCAGCTGGCCCAGGCGGCCGGACACCTGCAGGGGCCCCTGCAGCAGCAGCCCGTGCAGGAACAGCGCGCCCGGGTCGGACGCGTCGGCGTCGGCGGTACCGCTCACCTTCAGCAGGCCCTGCCAATGCGCGCGCACCTGCCGGGCCTCGAAGCGGCCGGCCACGCGCGCCATGCTGCCGGGCGGCGCGTCGGGGATGGGCTGCAGCGGCCATTGGCCGGCGACCACCAGCAGTTGCGAGGCTTCGGGGATCCGGATTTCCAGCGGGTCGTCGTCGATCTCCGTCAGGCTGTCCATCACCACGATGACGCCGGTGCGCCCCGCCGGCTCGTCATTCCAGGCCTGGACGGCGGCACGCAGGGTGGGGAACAGCATGCCGCCCGCGGGCAGCAGGTGCGACACGCCCACCTGCCAGACCTGCGGGTCGAAGAAGCCGCTTCGGCTTTCGTCGGCCGCGCGGCTGGCCGCGCGCAGTGCGGCGCCGCGATCGTAGGGACCGCCGCCGATGTCGGCCACGCTGGCATGGGTCGCATGCAGCCACACTTCCTTCACGTCCAGCGCGGCCGGGAACGCGATGCGTCCGCGCAGCAGGTCCAGCGCCGGCACGCGCGGCGTGGGCTGGGCCAGTTCCACGGTGTCGGGGATCTCGCAGATGCAGATGTCCTCGCGCGGCACCTCCACCGGCAGCGTCTCGCCGGCGAGCCGCACGAAGCAGCGCAGCACCGGATCGCGCTCGGTCATGAAGCGCGGCGCCGGCTCGGCCTGTTCGGTGCGCAGCCGCACGAGCTCGGCATGCAGTGCCAGCGGGCGCAGCGGGGCCGGGGTGTGTTCCTCGCGCGCAGCCTGGGTGATGGCGCCGCTGCCGGTCTCGGTGGGCGGGCGGTTGAACACCGGTGCGTCCACGCCCGCCGGGTGCATGTGCCACCAGCCACCTGATTGCGCCTCGCGTGCGCTGATGAAGTCGGCCGGCGCGCCAGGCCCACGTTGGGGATGTTGAAGCGGCCGCCACGCGTGTCGGCGTTGCGCACCTCCAGCGTGTGGGCAAAGGGGTCGAAGGCGCCGGCCGAGGCCTGCGCCAGCTCGGCCGCCGCGGCGTCGCGCACGCAGGCCGTGGCGGTGGGCGCGCGGCGCACGTGGTTCATGTGCTGGGTGGTGCCCAGTCGCTGGAAGAACTCCACCGCCGCTGCGGGCCAGCCGGTGACATCGCGCGCCAGTTGCTCCAGCACCAGCGCCGTGCCCTTGCGGCGGCGGTAGGCGATGGTGTTGGCGACCCAGGCGCGCGTGCTGACGCCGGCCGAGGGCACCGGACGGATCGGCCGCGCGCCCAGCAGGTCGCCGATGTAGGGCACGGTCCATTCGTCGCAGGTCTCGATGAACCAGTTGTCGTACAGGCGCGCGGTGTCGGCCTCCACCGCCTCGAGTTCGCTTTCGATCACGGCCAGCAGCGCCCGCAGCGGCGCACCGCGCTCGGCGTCGCGCAGGCGGTGGATGACCGGCAGCAGCTGGTAGAGCCGTTCGGGGGTGAGGAGACTCATAGCGTGGCCTTCACGAGTTCGAGTGCCGCGGGGTTCAGCAGCATCAGTTCGGCCGGCCGCATCGCCATGTCCACCGGGTCCCAGCGCGCGCCGAAGGCCGGCACGAACTGCCCGTTGCCGGCGGCGGCCGCGGCTTCGCCGTAGGGCTGCAGCACCTCCAGGTCCACTGCCACCACGCCCGGGACCTGGTGCAGCAGTGCGAGCAACTCGGCGGCGGTGACCGATTGCGCCAGGTCTCGCGCGTCGAAGCCGAATGCGCCTTGCAGCTTCGCCCTGCAGGCCGCGAGCACCGTGTCGGCCTCGTGGCGTGGGTCGATCGACACGCGTGCGGTGCAGCGGAAGTAGCGCAGCACCGAGGCGCCCAGCACGAAGGCCTGCGAGGGGTCGGACAGGCTGGCAATGGCCTTCTGCAGGTTGTCCATCACCTCCTCGCCCGGCACGCCGCCGGTGGCGCCGGCCACCGAGAGCAGCACGCGCGAGCTGCCGTTGACCCACACCAGGTCGGCGCGCGCCTTGCCGATGCCCGGGAAGGCGCGCGCAAAGTCCTGGTAGTCCGACAGCGAGACCACGCGCTCGAAGGCCAGCAGCGTCAGCGGCGCATTGCGGCGTGCGTCCTCCAGCTTCTCGGGCCTCTGGGCGCCGCTGGCCGGCAGCGGGTTGCTCACGCCGCGCAGGCCCAGCGGCATGGCGCGCAGCATGGTCAGCGTGCCCGACGCCACCTCGCCGTCGGGGCCGATGCCGCTGCGGTAGCGCGCCTGCACGTTCATCTGGCCGCTGGGCAGGCGCGCGCCGCTGCGGCCGTCGCCGAACAGGACCTTCATGCGCGCCTCGTTGTCGATGCGCGTGGTGAACACATGCTCGTCGGGCGCGGCACCGTACAGCGAGGGGCGTTCGGTCCACAGCAGGCCGTTCACGCGCAGTTCCAGTGTGCTCTTCACGCCGCTGGCCGAGGCGGCCGTCAAGTGCGTGGTCGGCGGCTTGCGCAGCATGAAGCGCTGGAAGCTCTCCTTCGCGTCGCCGTTGCCCAGCACCTCCTGCACGCTCTCGCCGTGCGTGGCGCGGACCACGTTGGCGTGGATCTGCAGCCTCTCGCGCTGATAGCTGTATGCCAGCGCCTTCTGCAGCACCAGCGTGCTGCGGCCGGCGCTGTGCTCCACTTCGTCCAGCAGCGCGATCTCGGCCGCATCCACGCCGGGCAGGTCGGCCCGCGGGCCGACGAAGGCCAGGGGCTGGCCGCGCGTCAGACCCAGCACCATGGTCGACAGCTCGATGCGCTTGTTGTCGCGCTCCACCGGGGTCTCGATCGGCAACTCGGCCAGGGGCTGGCGCCGGCTGACGACGTGGGCCGTGGTGTCGCGGAACAGGAAGGCCTCTTCCGGCGCCTCCGCCATCGGCTGGCCGCTGCTGTCGGCCAGCCGCAGCGCGGTGGCGCGGGCCGACAGGCCGTAGTCGGCGCGCGAGACTTCGCGCGCATCGAACAAGGCATAGGCCGTGGCCTTCTCGCTGGGGGCGTCGAAGACCATCCAGCTGCCGGGCGCGAGCTTGGGCACCGGGCGCTCCAGCAGCGCGTGACAGGGCGGCAGGACCAGGCTCTCCATGTTGGGGTTGCCCTGCGAGTCGGTCCAGATGCTGCGGCTGGCGTCCAGCGTGCCGGTGGGGGAGGTGATCGGATCCTGGTCGTCCCAGCCGTCCTTGTAGATGTCCGGATCGCGGAGATTGATCTTCGGCAGCGAGCCCCACTTGGGCGCGTTGTGCCCGAAGAAGCCCAGCCGCTGCGCAAAGCTGAAGGCGCCGGCCTCGGGCGACTTCGGCTTGGCCGGGGGCTGGACGCTGGCCGTGATGGTCTGGACGAGCTGCGTGGTGCTCCAGCCCTGGATCGCGATCATGGCCTGCAGCTCGTTCTCCTTCCAGCTCTTGCTGGTGATGGCGGGGCCCAGGTCGGTGGTGGTGAAAGGCACGGTTTCGACCTGCGCCTGCGCGTAGCCGCCGTAGAACATCGACACGGTGGGCACCAGCCAGACGAGCATCGGCGGCGCCGCGGGCGTCTTCGGGTCGGGCAGCGGCTCCAGCGCCACGCGTACGCGGCGCAGGGCCGGTTCGTCCTCGACCTCCAGCGCGCGCAGCACCAGGTGCTTCAGCTCCAGCCCCTTCTTGCCGACGAAGAGCAGCAGTTCGCCGGCCTGCACGCCGCTGGCCTGGTCGGACAGGTAGATGCGGGCCACTTCCTGGGCGTCCACCCGCGGCTCCACGGGCAGGTCCGGGTCGAGCCGGTACAGGTTGCCGCTGGAGAGATCCGGATGCAGGCCGATGGTATCGGCCGGCAGGCTGCCGGCGGGGTAGAGCAGGGCCAGGCGCAGCGCGCCGTCGGGGCCCAACACGGCGAGGTCGGCCGGCCGGGTCTGGCGCGGGCGCAATGCGTTCCATTCGGCGCGCGCGACGATCGGCTCGCCGGTCTCGAAGACCTGCGGCAGCTTGCCCTGCGGCGGCACGCTCTGCACCGGCGCGCCGGCCGCGATGGTGCACACGCCCGGCGCGCCGGGCGCGTCTTCCACCGTGAAGACCAGGTGCACGCTGGCGGCGACGCCGGGCCGCAGCTCGTAGCCGACGGCACGCGCGAGCTCCAGCACCGAGCGGCGTTCAGTGGCGGTGCGGAGGAACCCCTCGTTGGCGATGCGCTCCTGGTAGAAGGTCAGCACGTCGGCCACGCAGGCCGAGGCATCGACCAGCGCGATGGCCGCGTCGTCGGGCTCGCGGGTGCGAAGCTGGCCCAGGGGCCGCGGCGCGGTCGCCAGCTGACCGGGCAGCCCCCACAGCGGCAGGCGGGCCAGCATGCGCTGGTAGAAGCCGGGCTGGCTGTCGATGCGCCAGGCCAGCGCGGGCAGTCCCGGCGCGTTGTAGATGGTGCCGGGCTCGGCCTGGCCTTCGCAGCAGTGGCAGCCGTCGAGGGGGAGGTCTTCGCTGCTCATCTTGTTTCCTCCGCCGCATGCACCTCGAACTGGATGCGGCCGTGCTCGGGCGCGTTGGGGTCGTTGTCCAGGCGCGCGATCTCCAGCCGTGCCGTCGCGATGCGGCCGGCGTCGATCTCGCCGTCCGGCAGCCGGCCCAGGCGCTGGAAGCGCAGCGGCTCCACGTGCGAGACGCCCTGCACAGCCATCGCCGCGGCGATCACGGCGCTCAGGTAGACCGGCTCGCCGAAGCTGAAGCGGTCGGGGTGGAAGAAGCCACCGGGCGTGGTGGCGAACACCTGCAGCAGGCGGCGCTGCACATCGGCCGGGAAGTAGCCGGGCCGGGTGCAGACATGCAGCGCGATGTCCAGCGCCACGTAGGCCGGGGCGTCGATCTCCACGTCGTGGCCGGCCAGGCGGTAGCGGTCGATGAAGGCGCTCAGGCTGTCCTCGAAGGCGGGGTCCATGCCCTCGGCGCCGCGCCGGTCGACGGTGATGAACATGGTGTGCCAGCTCCCGGTCCAGCGGCGCGTGGCGACGGCGCGCTGCACGCGGCCGTCGCGCATGGCGACCTCGGCATAGTCCTCGGCCGTCACTGCGCGCTCCTGGCGCCGGAAGGCCTGCGGCGCGTCCATGCGCGCGCGCGCCAGCGCCACCGGGTCCACGCCGCCGCTGGCCGGCAGCGGGTTGCGCACCCGCGCGATGCCGTCGAAGGGGCACAGCACATGGGCGATCGCATCGGCGCCCACGTTGCCGGCGCTGCCGTTGCCGGTGCGCACCCGCGCCGACAGGGCCTCGGCCGCGCCGGGACGCAGGCCGTTCACGCCGTCGCCGAAGCGCAGCAGCACCTGGCCGTCGGCCTCGGTCTCGGCCACGAACTCCGGGGCATGGGAGCCGCTTTGCAGCAGGTCGCGGCGTGCGTTCCAACGGCGGTCGTCGCCGTCGCTGGCCACGAGCACTGCCTCGCGCGTGTCCGCCAGGTCGCGCCGCAGGGCGGCGGTGGCGCTGGTGGACGGGTCCACCAGCATCGCCTCGCCGCTGGCGTTGCGCACCAGGCCCTGGCGCGTCCACGGCAGCAGCGTCGGCTGCGCCAGCCGATAGCGCGGCACGCGGCCGCCGGGCACCGGCACCAGGGGCTCGGGGCGTGTTGCGCTGTAGCCGTGGTCGGCCAGCGCGATGTTGGCGCAGGCGCCCGCCATGTCGCGCACCAGCACGCCATCGATGACCTTCGACAGGCACAGGTCGAAGGGCAATGCGTCCTCGGCGTGCCAGTGCACCTCGACCAACGGCTGTTCGGTGACCGGGTCGCGCCGCGGCTGCGCAGAGGGAGCGCGATCCTTGTCCGCCTCGGGGTCGACCCGCGTGATGCGGACCACGTGGCGCTGCTGCGCGTCGGCATCCTGCGGCAGGCCGTTGGTGGTGCCGGCGCGTGCCTCCAGCAGCAGCAGGTCGCCCGCGCGCAGGCGCAGCCGGTTCGCCGGGTCGTCGATGAGGAAGGCGCGCGTGGCGCCGCTCGGCAGGCAGCAGGCCTCGTCGCTCCAGGTGTAGAAGCGCAGGTCGTTGTGGGCGCTGAACAGCCTCAGCGGTGTCAGCAGCTCGAAGGCTTGCGCACCGGCCGCGACCAGCGCCTGCGCGCTGGCGGGAGAACCCAGCCGCCGGGGCGCGCCCTGCGCGCGGGTCAGCAGCAGGGTGCCGTCCAGGCCGGTGGTGCTGTCGCAGGCCGCGAGCGTCTGGCCGTCGGCAGCAGCAGCGATGTCGACCTCGAAGGCCACCCAGGCGCGCGCATTGCAGCCCTCGTGCACCGCGTAGTCCAGCAGGCGCGCGTGCCGCCGCACCGAGACGCGCTGGCGCGCGGTGCCCAGGTAGGCCTCGGTGGCGACCGCGTCCTGGAAGTAGGCGATCTCGTCGGCGCGGAAGGCCAGCGCCTCGGACAGCGTGACCATCAGGTCGGCCGGGCTGCGTTCCTTCCAGTGGGGCATCAGCGCCGAAAGCCGGTCCAGCACCAGGCGGCGGAAGCTCTGGTAGTCGCGTGCCAGGTAGTCGATGTCGGGTGCGCGTTGCTGGACCGGCGCGCAGTCGTCTTCCACGCGGCAGTCGAAGTCGCTGGGGCAGTCGACCTTGAAGCCGAAGGCGATCTGCGCCAGGGCAGGGTCGATGCCGGCCGGCGGCGCGTCGGAGCCGGCCGAGGCGACCAGCCGCAACTGGTAGCGCGAAAAGTCGCCGATGTCGTCCAGCTCCACCGTCAGCACGTCGCCGCTGGCCGACACGCCGATCGCCTGCGGGTTGCGCACCCGCACGCCGCCGCGGATCTCGATGTTGGTGGCCGCGAGCGGCGCGGCCGGCGCGAAGGCCAGGTCGTGCACGAAGTGCAGCATCAGCCGCGGTTCGCCGTGCACCACTTCCAGGTACTCGATGCCGTTGAAGGCGCGCGGCGGGTTCGCCAGCGCGGCCTCGCGCAGGGCGGCGATGCGGCCGGGGTTGCTGCACAGGTACTGGCTGTTCATGGGGCCTCCCGCCTGAACTGCGCCTGACCGCTCTGCTGCGTCTCCAGCACCGTGTAGCGCACCGTCACCGACAGGGTCGCGTCCTCGCTCTCGGCGCTGACCTCGTCGATGCGCATCAGGTGGCCCAGCCACTGCTGCAGTGCGCCGTGCACCAGTGCCTGCACCGTCGCGGCGAGCTCGGGGCTGTTGGGCGCGAACACGAGCTGCATGAGGCCGCAGCCGAAGTCCGGCCGGTTCACGCGCTCACCTGGCACGGTGAAAAGGAGCTGCTCGATCAGGTCGCGCAGGTGCGCCTCGCGCGAGACGGTCGCGCTGCGGCCGCGGCCGTCGATGCGCAGGGGAAAGCCGATGTCGGTGTCCATGGTGTTCACATCCCTATGACACGGGTCTGCGCCGCCACCGGCATCAAGGGCGTGCCGGTGGGCGCGCAGATGGCCTGGCTGCTCATCAGCAGCACCGGCTGGCCGGCGGCGAAGACCCGGGTGGCCGCCACGATCCATTGCGCCGTCACGCAGGGCCCGTTGCCCTGCGGCGGCGAGAAGGCGCAGCCGGCCACCAGGTAGGGCGCGGCCTGCGTCGTCACCGGCTGTCCCGAAACCAGCACCCGCGGCACCGGCGCGCTGGGCGTGGCCTGGCCGCCATGCGCGCACAGCACGGTGGCGCCGAGGTGGAGGAGGGGGCCGGACATGGTGTTGCGCCTAGACGATGGTGAGGGCGCCGGCGTTGATCGTGACCGTGGGACCGGTCATCACGATGGACGCGCCCTTGCCGTTCTGGATGTAGATGCCGGTGTCGTTGACGATCAGCGTGGCACCGGTCGCGCTCTTGAGCATGATCCCGCCGCTGGGGCCGGGCAGGTCGCTGATGGTCAGGCCGTTCTGCAGCGGCGTCTGCATGGTGATGGCCTGCACGGCCGGTGGCGTCAGCCGCGCCAGCGCCGGCACCTCGGCTGCGCTGCCCCAGAAGCAGCCGACCCAGATCGGGTGGTCGATGTCGCCCTGCTCGTACTCGATCCACACGCCCGAGCCGATCATCGGCAGCGCGAACATGCCGTTCTGGATGCCGGCCACCGGCACGCAGGGCATGGCCCAGGTGGACGGCATCACGCCGCCGACGTCGGGCACCTGCACCATCAGCCGGCCCATCTGCATCGGGTCGATGTTGTTGAGCACCATGCCGCGGTACTTGCCGTAGAACTTCTCGGGCACTTTCGCTGCTCCTTCAGACGGGGACCTTGGGGGTGATCGACACCAGCCCGTTGCGCGTGAGTTCGAAGCGCTGCTTGAACTCGCCGCGCTTCAGGGTGCTGGTGACGCTGTTCACGTAGTACAGCCCGTCGTAGGCGATGCCCACGCCGCGCACGCCGACCAGGCCGCGCGCCTTGAGTGGCCGGCCGTAGCGCAGCACGTCCAGCGTGCCGCTGCCGCTCACCGAGTCCTGCGACTTGGCGGCTTCCGCGAGGCCGGCCGAGATCGCCCGCATCGGGCTCATCTTGGCCGTGTCCTTCATGAACTTGATGTTGGAAAGCGAGGTGGGCAGCGCGCCCAGCGGCGGCTGCAACGGGTTCAGGTTGGGAATCGGAATCGGGATGGGGACGCGGGTGAGCTGGTTCTGGATGAACACGATGGGCAGCACGCCCTTCTCGGGATCGAAGCTGAAGCTGAGCGATTCGACGTTCGTCAGCGCGTCCATGTCCACGTTCAGCGCCGGCTGCGGCACGCCGATCTTCAGTTCGGGCCCGAAGTAGGCGATGTTGGTGCCCGGCGTCGGGCCCGGCTCGACGTAGAACACGTAGCCCACCTGGCGCGCCAGTTCCTGGATATAGGCCAGGTCGGTGCCCTGCTGCGCCGGAATCTTGTCAATCGGGATCTGCACGTCGGGGAAGAGCACCGGGATGATCATGGGGATCAAACCGAAGGGCGTGTACTTGGCGCACAGCAGCGCCACGCGCCCTTCCACCGGCACGGCGGGGAAGGGCAGGCCGCTCCAGTCCTGCTTGTCCATCGCCTTGGTCAGGTCCTCGCCGGTCACGACCAGGCTGCCGGGCTGGCCCTGGCCGCCGGGCTCCAGCTGCACGTTGGTCATCACGCCGTCGAACAGCGGCTGCGGCTGGCCGTTGAGCGTGACCACCAGCAGCACGCGCAGCGCCGGCGTGACGGGCGTCGAGTTGACGCCGGCCAAGAGGAAGATGGTGTTCAGCTCGGAACGCGCGGTGATCGAAAAGGTGAGCCGAAAGCCGCTCGCGCTGCCGGTGGCGGTGCGCACCTCCACGCTTTCGAGCGCGTCGGTCACCACGCGCGGCACCGGGACCGGCACGATCGGGCCGATCATCAGGGTGAGCTGGATGCCCTTAGCGAACATCTCCCGCTCCGCCCAGGGCAGGTACGCCCTCGGGCAAGGTGATGGCCAGCAGGCGGCCGACCTCGGCCACCAGCGCCTCGGGCAGCATCGCACCGTTGGCGTCGGCCAGGCGCCAGTGCTGCTCGGCCGCGCCCAGGTGCTGCGCGGCCAGGGTGTCGAGCCGGTCGCCGGCCACGACGGTGGCGGTGGCCAGGCGCGCGAAGTTCTCCGGCGGCGGCAGGAAGCGGCGCGTGACGAACACCACCTCGCGGCCATCCGCCAAGGTGGTCTGCGCGAGCGGCAGGCCGTGGTAGCGGCTGTCGGGCGCGAAGGCCGGTTGCGCCAGGCCGTTGGCCTGCATGAAGGCCTGGATCGGATCGACCATCACGAGATTCCTCCAATGCCGAGCGTGGAGAACGACACTGGCTGCACCTTGGCCGCCAGCTTCTCCTTGCCCTGCAGATAGGTCATGAACAGCGACCCGCCCTTGGACGAGAAGCCCAGGTCGTCCACCGACAGCACGCGCAGGCTGAACGAGACCTTGGCGCGGATCGGGTTGAGTGCGGGGTCGAAGGCTTCCTCGGTGATCGAGAAGTCGGCCAGCTTCACCGGCACGATGCGGCTCTTGCCCCAGACGAAGAGGATCAGCGGCGCCAGCATGGGCGCAATCTCCAGCGTGCCGGAGTTGGCCTGGCTGTCCACCCGCTGCAACTGGGTCGAGCCCGGAGACAGCAGCGACTCCAGCACCGCGAGCTGGGGCGCGATGCCATGGGCAATGGTGCTGGCGTTCTGGTCCGGGAACTCGAGCTGGTCGGTGGCGTCGATGTCGGCTTCGAAGCTGATGGTCTCCACCGGCGGGCCCTTGAAGCGCGTGGGCTCGGCGCGGTCGGCAGCGTCGCCGCCGGTGGTCTGGGCCTGCAGCTTGCGGGTCAGCGAATCGGCGTTGTATTGCAGCGAGATCACGCGCTGCACCTTGGCCGACTCGGGGTCGATCAGGACCAGGCCGCCCTTGATGAGTTGGGGGGAGTTGGAGAAGCCGGTCATTTCTTCTTCCCAGGCTTGGCGCCGCCGGGCTTGGAGCGCGGCACGACATTGGCATCGGGCTTTTCGCCCGACAGGCAGTGGACGTAGTTGGCCCACGCGTCGGCCGATTCGAAGACGCCGGGCGACTCGCAGTCGAAGATGGGGAAGTAGCTTTCCGTGCCGTCGGCGTTGCCGACGCGCTGCAAGTGCGCCATCTCGTGGATCAGGGTGCGGATGCGGCTCTCGTCCGTGGTGCCCTTGGCGAAGAAGGCCGCGCACAGCACGATGGGCTGGCGAAAGCCGCGCACATAGCCCGCGCGGGTACCGCATTCCGGATCGCCCGGGCCGGCCACCTTGATGTCGGCCGTGCCGACACCACCGCCCATGCCGCGCAGCACGTCGCTGATCTGCTCCATGTTGGGGTCGGCCCAGTCGAACTTGATGCGCGCCAGCGCCTTGGCTTCCATGAGCGCCTCGGTGCCCTCGACGCCGCTGGCGCGGAACAGGGCGCGCTGCGTGCGGATCGCGGCGGCACGGCGGGCGTCGTCGATCAGCTTCTTCTGCGTCTTGTTCGGTTCCACCGGCGGCACGATCTTGGCCGGTGGCGGCGTCTTGTCCTTCGTGTCGCGCTGCAGCCCCTGGGCCTGCCCGCCCGCCTGCTGCACCACGTGGGTCAGCTCGTGCGCCAGCAGGCCCCGTCCTTCGGCGGTCTGCGGCGCGTAGCGCCCGGCCGCGAACGCGATGTGCCGGCCTGCGGTGTAGGCATTGGCCTGCACCTCGCGCGCCGAGGCGTCGGCACGTGCGTCCGCATGCACGCGCACTTGCGAGAAGTCGTGGCCGAGGCGCCCTTCCATGTCCTGGCGCAGGCCGGGTTCCAGCGCGCTGCCGGGCGCGGCCAGCGTCTCGTCCACGCTGACCGGTGTCTCCATGGCACCGGCGTCGGGCGCCGCGCTCAGGCGCTGGATTCGCGGCGTCGCCCGGCCGTCCACGCCAGGCGAGGCCGGACCGACCCGCACCTGCTGCGCCACACGGTCCGCCTCGCGCTCGTAGACATCGTCGGCAGCGCCGACGACCAGCTGGGTCTGCAGCCCCAGGATCTTCTTGCGCGCGCAGTCCGGGCAGCTGCCGGCCAGCCCGGCCGCGGCGCCGCAGGCGCACTTTCGCTGCAGGCGCAGGGCCGGTCCTGGGGACCGGGACGCTGGCTTGCGGGAGGCAGGGCGGTGCAGTGGCATGGCGCGCCTTTCAGGGCTTGAGGGCGGAGACGACCTTGAGCGCTTCGGCCTTGGACCCGGCCGACTCGGCCAGGTCGTCCGAGACGCCGAAGAACACGTCGGGCTGCGGGAACTTGGCATTGACGGTTTTCATGGGTGATGCGCTCAGAAATGCCAGGTGAAGGTGCCGCCGACGTAGTCCGACGGCCGCTTGGTGGGGTCGGTCTCGTCGCCCGGGGCCAGCACCTTCCTGGCGCCGAACTCCACGCTGACGCGCGGCACCTGCTTGCACCTGGCCTTGGCCTCCTCCACGGCGCCGTAGATCTCGCCGATGGCGCTGGCAATGTCGATCGCCTTGCCTAGCTTGTCGTCCGGCACCGCGGTCTCGAACTCGCGCGCGGCCTTGTTGAGCTTCTCGCCGGCCGTCTTGATCTTCTCGCGCGTCTCGCCGGGATCTGCGGCGTTGCAGATGGTGGATCTGGTCTCGATCACGAGGCCGCCAGAGGCCACGGCCGCGCCGCTCTTGGGTTCGACCTCGGCCCCGCCCTTGAGTCCCACGCGAACGTGGGGCAGACCGTCCAGCATGATCTGCAGGCCGAACTTGGCCGGCACCTCGTACGACAGGTCGAGCGTGAGCTTGTAGCCCTTGCGCAGCGCGAACGGCAGCTTGGCGCGCACCTCCTTGGGCAGCGACACCTTGACGGGGCCGAATTCGAAATCGAGATTCAGCGACGGGCCGGCGGCCGGCTGTTCGGGCGGCAGCTCGGGCCCGATGCCGGGGTCGGGCGGCCGCAAGGGCACGAGCCGCGCGCCGCTCTTGCGCACCGCCACCTCGACCTGGCTACGGGCCGAGGCCGAGAACGCAGTGGCCGACTCCAGGTCCACGCTGGCCGTGTCCACGCCCAACTGGCGCAGTGCGTCGCGCACCTGGCGCATGCGGCTGTTCAATTGCGCGCGCTCGCTGTCCTGGCGCGCGCTGCTGCTCTGGCTGCCCTCGGTCAGGCTGGCCGAAAGCCGCACGCGCGCCTCGGGCTGGGCGTGGCTGGCGGCGGCGATCTGCGCGAGCTTGGGGTTGTCCTTGGTGAGGGGCTCGCCGAGCTCGAGCGCCACGGCGGTCAGCGTCTGCGGCAGCACGCCGGACAGCGGCAAGGGCGCGCTCTCGACCGGCGAGAAGGCGTCGGCCGCGGCCTCGGGTTGGGCCTGCGGCGCCGGCGGCGCGCCGCCCAGGCCGTGGGCCGCCACGGAGCGCCCCTGCAGCAACTGGTCGGCCGCGCCAGCGGCGCGGGCCTCGGCGTCGCCCGTGGCGGGGCCGCCGCGCGACTGCTGCAGCACATGCGCCAGTTCGTGTGCCAGCAGGCGCTGGCCGGCCGCGTGTTGCGGTTGCCAGCGGCCGGCGCCGAAGACGATGTCGCGACCGAGCGTGTAGGCGGCCGCACCCATCGCCTGGGCCGAGGCGGCCGCGCCGGGGCCGGCATGGATGCGCACGGCGCTGAAGTCCGCGCCGAAGCGCCGTTGCGCGCCTTCGCGCAGCGGTGCCGGCAGGGGCACTCCGGCCTCTTCGGTCGGGCGGGCAGCCTGCGGACGCATGGCCCCATGCGCCACGTCGGTGCGGCTGGCGGGCAGGAGTTGGCGGCGCGTGTCCATGGCGGGTCTCAGATGGCCGGCGGCGCCGGCCACCAGTTCTGGTGCACGGCCCGCGCGAACGCCGCGTGGCGGGCCGCCTGGGCAGCGTCCAGGCCACCATAGGTCTCGTAGGCCGCGGCCAGCAGCGCCTCGGTGCGATCTTCCATGCTGGGCAGTCCGGCCCAGCTGGGGCACAGGCGGATCTGGTCGCGCGCGGTCGCCGCGCCGACGATGGCGCCGATCGCCGCGCCCAGGGCCATGCCGATCAGGCCACCCAGCGCCAGCACGCCGAGGCCGGCCAGGGCTCCGGCGCCGGTGGCCCACAGGCCGATGGCGCCGGCCAAGCCGCCGGCCAGGCCGACCCCCGCGCCGATGCCCATGCCCGTGAGCGCGCCTTCGCCGGCACTGGTGGTCGCGCCCTTGTAGGCATGCCGGCTGGCACCACATTCGGCTGCGGGTGTGTTGTCGCAGCGCACGTCCAGGCTGGAGCGCAGGCGCACCACCATGCTGCCGAGCACGCGCCGCGCCGTGTTGCGCGTGGCCGGCGTGGCATTGCCCAGGTGCGTGGTGAAGAACGGCGCGCTGGCGTTCAGCATGGCCTGGTCCGGGTCGTTGGCGATGACCTCGGCGTCGCGGTTCCAGCGCTGCGCGCGCGCGATGGCCTGGCGCACCAGCGGCGCATTGCGGCGCGAGCAGTCCTCGGTCCGGTCCTGCGGTGGCGCGCCCTGCACCGGGCGCCCGCTATCGACTTCGCTCACGAACATCGTGTAGGACTCGGCATTGTCCAGCGCCTCGGCCGTGGTCAACTGCGGCAGCAAGCGGTCGTTGCGGTAGGCGCGGTCGCTGATGTCCAGTCCGGCCAGCGCATGCGCCATCTCGTGTGTCAGCGCCTTGATGCGCCAGGGCAGACTGCCGGTGAAGAACGCGGGGCAGAACACCAGTTCGCTGTCGTTGCGCACGTAGGCGCCGCTGTTGGCGCAGGAGGCGTCGCCGGCGTCGTGGCATTCGACCGGGAAGGGATCGCGCGTGACCATGTCGGTGCGGATGCCGGCGATGCGTTGGCGCACCGTGCCCGCCAGTGCGGGGTCTGCGCGTCGGAAATGCCGCGTCAGCGCGGCGGCCACCGCCTGGTTGGCGGCATCGGTCGGAACGGCGATGTAGGCATCCAGCCGGTTCAGCGTGCGCTGCAGCCGGCTCTGAGCGCCATGCACCGCGGGTTCGATGGCATGGTGCTGGTCCAGCGTGCAGCCGGGCGGCCCCGTCGGTGCGTCCACCGTGACGGTGGTTGCGCCGGCCGCCTGCCGCGCCAGCGCCGGCGCGCGCTGCACGGCGAACAGGGGCTGGGCCGTGTGCAGCCGCGCGGCGTTGTATTCGGCCTCCTGCTCGGCCGCGTCCGCGTCGCCTGATGGCGTGGCCGCGGCCAGCGCCGTGCGCTGCTGCACCACATGGGTCAGCTCGTGCGCCAGCAGGCGTTGGCCGGCGGGCGAAGCCGGGTCGTAGCGGCCGCGCGCGAACACGATGTCGCCCCCGCTGGCGAAGGCGTGGGCGTTCTGCGCGCGGGCCGTGGCCGCGGCGCTGTCGCCGGCATGAATGCGCACGTCGCCGAAGCCGTGGCCGAAGCGGCTTTCGAAGAAGCGGCGCGTCGTGCCGTCCAGCGGCTGCCCCGGCCCGAAATCGCCTGGTGCGCCCGCGTCGGGAAGGGCCGCGGGCCCGATGCCGAACAACTGGCGACGCTGGCAGTCCTCGCACTTCGGCCCCAGGTTGGAGGCCGCCTGGCCGCAGGCGCACTTGCGCTGGAGCACAGCGCGCCGGCGCGGCTGGGCCTGCGGTGCGGCGAGTGCGAGGGCCGTGTTCATGAGGGGCCTCCGCCCGGCGGCTTGGCCGGACCGGGCACGCCCGCGACGCGCGCGGCGACCGCCCGGCCCAGGGCAGGTGCATCCGCGCCCTGCGGCAGGTGCACCCGGCCGGCCTGCAGCGCGTCCATGCCGCGCTGCGTGGCCAGCGTGCCGGCGCCGCCCGGACCCAGCAGGCTCTGCAGTTCGGCCTGCAGCGCGGCGGAGACGGCGGCGGCGTCGCCGCGGTCCACCCCGCGCAGCACCAGCCGGTCGATGTGCAGCACGATGCGCCTCATGGCCACACCTCGGGCGCCGCCCAGGGGTTGCAGGCCGTGCCGCCCGACGGTCGACTGCTGCCCAGGTGGGGGAACGCTCTCATGCCCACCCCCGCGTTTCCGCATCCGAATACGGCTTGTCGCGCTTGGCCGCATCCAGTTGCGCGGCCTGCAGCAGCGTGGCCATGCCGATGGGCGTGCCGGCCTCGGCGGCCAGGAAGGCAGCCGCCAGCGCGATGTTCCGGATGGTCCCGCCGGCCACGTTCAGCCGCGCCAGCTTGGTGAAGTCGATGTCCGCGTCCAGCGGTGCGCCGGCCGGGAACACGGCCCGCCAGATGCCCTCGCGCTGCGCCTGGTCCGGGAAGGGGAAGTGCACGACGAAGCGCAGCCGGCGCTGGAACGCGCTGTCCAGCGCCGCCTTGTGGTTGGTCGTCAGGATCGCCAGGCCGCCATAGGCCTCCATGCGCTGCAGCAGGTAGCTGACCTCGATGTTGGCGTAGCGGTCATGGCTGTCCTTCACCTCGCTGCGCTTGCCGAACAGCGCGTCGGCCTCGTCGAACAGCAGAATCGCGCCGGCTTCCTCGGCGGCGTCGAAGACTTGGCGCAGGTTCTTCTCGGTCTCGCCGATGTACTTGCTGACCACGGCCGACAGGTCGATGCGGTAGAGCGCCAGGCCGAGTTCGGAGGCGATGACTTCGGCGGCCAGCGTCTTGCCGGTGCCACTGTCGCCCCAGAACAGCGTGGCGATGCCCAGCCCGCGCGCGCCCTGGGCGGCGAAGCCCCATTGGTGATGCACCGTGAGCCGGTGGCGCGCGTGGCTGGCGATCTGGCGCAGCACGGCCTGCTGGGCCTCGGGCAGCACCAGGTCGGACCCGCGCGCCCGCGCATCGATGCGCTGGGCCAGGCCGGGCATGCCATGGGCGGGGCCTCGGCTGGCCTCGTGCAGCGCGGCGGCGTCGGCAGCCGGATCGTCGCCGCGTGCCTGCGCGGCAATCTGCTCGATGCGGCGCGCGCCGAGCCGGTACTGGGTGGCCAGCGTGTCGACCACCGTGCCCAGCGCCGCAGCCTTGCCGGCCAGTGCGGTCTGCCATAGCTGCAGGCGTTCAGGGGCTTCGGGTCGCGCGATGTGGTAGCGCCACTGCGGCGTGCCGTCCAGCGCCAACTCGTGTCCGATGACGAAGACGAGGCCGTCCATCCGTTCCAGCAGGCGCGTCACGGCCCCCAGTGCCTCGCGCTCCTCGCAGTGGATCAACAGGCCGCAGCCCAGCAGCGCGGCTTCGCGCGACCACAGCGTGGTGAAGGCCGCCTGCTCGGCGGCGGCCACGGGCAGGTCCACCGTGCGCAGCCGGTACAGGCCGGCGCCCAGTCCGGCGGCGACGGCGACGGCCACGTCAAGCTGGCCGGCGGCATCGTCGCCGTCGAGCACGACGGCGGGCAGGCGGCCGGCGGTGCCGCGCAACCGGGCCAGCAATTGCGCGACCGCGGCCCTTTGGTCCCGCCCCATGACGCCTGCAGGCGGCGGCGGCTGAAGCAGCGCGTTCAAACGATGGTCCAGGGCGTTCAGCCCGGCGATGAAGTGCAGCACGCGCTCGTCCATGCGAAGCCGTCCGCCGCTGATGCCGGTGGTTTCGTCGATCTCCAACAGGCGCCAGCGGCGCAGCGCTTCGTGCGGCGCGATGGCGCTCCAGTGGGGCTGCGGCAGCACGGCCAGCGCCAACCCGAAGCTGGCCCAGGGACGATGCGTCTGGCCGTTGCCCTCGGCGCACAGCGCGGCGATGCGTGCGTCCATCTCGACGCCGGCCACCAGCAGCAGCAGGTCGCGCTCGAACGCGCTGAGCCCGAACAGCGAGCACAGCGTGTCGATCGCGGCCGGTACCGGCATGGCAGCGCGCAGCGCGGCGGCTTCGGCCTCGACCGCATCCTGTGTGCCTTCGCCCAGCAGGGCCGCCAGCCGCGCGAACTCCGCCACCAGCACGCGCTGGTTGGCGCCGCTCCAGTCGAAGAGGCGGTCGGGTGCGTTCACGTGATCTCCACGGTGCGGTCCAGAAAGCGTGGCAACTCCGGCGGCTCGAAGTCCATGTCGATGATGGGACTGTCGATGTCGTCGATGCGCAGCCGCGCCAGGTGCACGCCGACGGCCGCGTTGGGGATCACGAAGACCAGCGAATTCGGTGTGGCACCGGCCGTTTGCGGCGGGACTTCGGCCGCGCCCAGCACCAGGACAGCACGCTGGCCTGCGTGCAGGTCCGGCGTGAACTGGATCGTGACGCTGGCCGAGCCGTTGCCCGCGCGCGCCACGGTCTGCGGCAGGTTGGTGATGCGAGGCGCCAGTGTCAGCAGCAGCGGGTGGGACTCGTGCAGCCGGTCCTCGTTCTGCGCATCGGGCCTGGTCAGGCGCACGCTCACGCGGTACACGCCGGCCGGCAGCTCGGCCTGCTGGCCGGCCAGCGAAAAGGCGGCCACGGTCGCGGCGGGGCGGTCGGGCGCCTCGGCCAACACCGGCAGCATCCGTGTGATGTCGAAGCGGTCGTTGCGCAGCCAGGCTTCGCGCTGGCTGCCGTCCAGCAGGCTGCCCGAAAGCGCCACGGTGTCGCCGATGGCCGCCACCGGCTGGCCCAATGGCGGCACGGCACTCACGAGCACCGGCACGCTGGGCCGCAGGCTCGACTGCACCGCGATGCCGGTCTCGCGTCCAGTGCCCGCGTCGATGTGGCCGCGCGTGAGCACTGGCAGCGGCGTGCGCGCCGGGCGCTGGGCCTGGATCAGCACCACCGAGGCGCTGTAGGCCATGCTGGGGCGCAGATGGCTTTGTGTCGCGGTCCAGAGCTTGGACATCTCTTCGTTGTTCAGGTGCTGCGGCGTGATCTTGATGAGTTCCACCTGTTCGGCCAGGCCCGAGTCGGACAGCGCGCGCAGCGCCGGCGGCAAGGTGGCGCCGGTGGCGGGCGAAGGGTTGAGCGCCGTGCGGATGGCCTCGCGCGTGAGCACCGGCATCTCGTGCAGCAGCTGCATGGCATAGCCCAGCAGGATCTCGGCATGCAGCTCGCCCGCGCTGTAGGCCGAGAGCAGGTAGTGCAGATCCAGCGCCAGCGGTGGGTTCGTGAGACGTGCGCGGCCGGCGCCATCGCGCGAGGGCAGGGCCTCGTTGCGCCACCCGCTGTTGGGCGCCACGCCATACAGGAACAGGTTGAGCTGCGAGGCCTCGGAGCCACCGGTGGGCACCACGCGGTCGGGCGCCAGCAGGCTGACGGTGACGCTGGAGCCCAGCACGCCGGTGACGTTGCGGTTGACCAGCCCGTCGTTGAGCAGGTCGCGCAGCACGGCGCTGACGCCGGCGATGGCCAGGGCCGTGCTCATGGCTTGCTCCTCGCGGCGAGGTAGGCGTCGAGCGACACCGGCTGGGTGCGCTCGCGCGGCCGGGCCTTGGGTCGGGGCGCTTCGTGCAGAGCCGTCACGTCGATGCGGCCGATGTGGATGTGGACTTCGGTCTCTTGGTTGGCGCCGGCCTGCGGTGCCGGCCGGAGGGCGAAGGCCGCCGGGCTCCGCACGGTCTGGGCCAGGGGCGCTGCGTGGCCTGCGGTGCTCGGCCGGGTCGGCAACAGCGGCGCAGGGTCTTCGTGGTGGGACCGGGGCGGCGGTGACTGCGCGCGCGCGGGCGTGTGGAGGAGCGCGAGGGACGGGATGCCCGAGCCCTTGCCCGCAACAGCGGACGCGTCGGGCGCATGCCTCGGCGGTGCCGTCGCCGCCGGCATGAGCGGCGACGGGGACTGATGGGCCTGAGGCAGCTGCGGCCGCCCGGGTTCAGCTGCGACGACCGGGATTTGCGCGCGTGGCGCCACGGCTTGTCGTGGGACGGCTGCGGCGGAAACGGCCGATTCGGGTCGAAGCCGACCTCGCGCGCGGCTTTCGGGCGCAGCCGCATCCACCAGCGGGGGTGCCTGGTCCTGCGCCAGTTCCAAGCCGGCCGCACCGAACGGCAGGCGCACGTCCGATCGCACTGTCCAGCCCGTGCCGGCGGCGCGTGCGGCCAGGCGGTGCAGCAGGCCCGTCATGCAGCCCCCACCATGGCCAGGTAACTGGCCCGTCGCGCCGGCGTCAGCGCCAGGATCTGCGCCTCGCTCCAACCGTAGGCGCTGGCCAACTGATGCACCTCGTGCAGCAGCACCTGCGCGCGCACCTCGATCTCGTCCCACAGCAGCTGGCCGGCGTCCACCTGCACCAGGTCCGCATGGCCGCAGGCCACGCACTGCAGGGCCAGCGCCAAATCGGCCTGCGGGTCCAACGCATCCAGCCGTTCTTCGACGGCCTGCAGCATCGCATCGTCCACCTGCGCGGCATCGCCGGCCAAGGTGCAGCGCGCCAGCAACTGGCGCGCGGCGCGTTCGGCATCCGCCTCGGCCGCCACGGCCGCCAGGTCGCGCAGGCTGGGCGCACGCAGGCGCAAGCCGGCGACCTCGACGTCGCACGAGGTCGAATCGCTGTCAGGGACGGATGCAAGCAACTCGCGCGTATCCAGCGCAAACGCCAGCCGTTGGCCGCAACGCGGGCAGTCGGCATGTCCGTCGATCTGCGGGCCGAAGCAGGCCGCACGCAGCGCCAGCAGACTGGCGTTGACCTCGCCCAACGGCAGGTCGACGATGCCATCGGCAGGCCAGTCGGGCCGGGCAGCGGCTGCCAGCAGCGCGCTGCGGTCCAGGGCATGGCGGCTGGCGCCGCGCTCCCACAGCGACAGCAGTTCGGAGCCGGCCAGCGCGCGCATCGCCACCCTTTGGTCGGGTTCGCTCAGGCGGGTTCGTTGAAGGTGGGCTCGGCCGGCTCGACCACGTCATAGTCGCGCTCCCAGCCCTCGTTCTCGAGCTTCAGGGTCTGGATCGCGACGGCGTTGGCGTTCGCGTCCAGGTCCGGCAGCGCCTGGTACTCCGACACCCAGCAGCGGAAAACCTTGTAGGCGATGACGAGCTGGCCGGCCTCGTTGTAGACCTCGATGATCAGGTCCTTGCGGAAGTTGGCCAACGACACCTCGGCACCCAGCCCGGAGCCGAAGTTCCAGACCTTGTTGGCCCAGCGCTCGAACTCGACGTCGTGGGTGACGCCGCGCTCCAACGTGATGGCCTCGAACTTGGTGCGGCCCGGCGACTTGCGCGTGGACGACGGATCGCCGCCCTCGCGGTGCTCCACCGGCTCGGTGCTGCGCTTGAGCGCGCCGACCTTGGAGATGCCGGCCACGTAGCGGCCGTCCCACTTGACGCGGAATTTGAAGTTCTTGTAGGGGTCGAAGCGGGTGGCGTTGACGCTGAACTGTGCCATGTCGTTCTTCCTCGATCAGGTTGGAATCTGGCCGGCCATCTGCTGGATCTTGATGACGACGAACTCGGCGGGCTTGAGCGGCGCGAAGCCGACGATCACGTTCAGCACGCCCAGGTTGATATCGGCCTGCGTGGTCGTCTGGCTGTCGCACTTGACGAAGTAGGCGTCGCGTGCCGAGGCGCCCTGGAATGCGCCCTGGCGGAACAGGCCCTGCATGAAGGCGCCGAGGTTGAGGCGCACCTGCGCCCACAGCGGCTCGTCGTTGGGCTCGAACACCACCCACTGCGTGCCGCGGTACAGGCTTTCTTCGAGGAAGAGCGCGAGCCGCCGGACCGGCACGTACTTGTATTCGTCCGCGCTGGCATCGGCACCGCGCAAAGTGCGCGCGCCCCACACCACGCGGCCGTTCACGCCCA
This sequence comes from Variovorax sp. P2_H12, assembly GCF_056403395.1. Taxonomy (NCBI): domain Bacteria; kingdom Pseudomonadati; phylum Pseudomonadota; class Betaproteobacteria; order Burkholderiales; family Comamonadaceae; genus Variovorax; species Variovorax sp. P2_H12. Next base: position 160,258 of record NZ_JBFUFO010000010.1, read on the forward strand.
TGGAGCGCAGGCAGTTGATGCCCAGCGGGTTGAGCTGGCCGTTCTGCAGGTCGTTCAGGTTGACCTGCAGGTCCTGCACGCCGTTGAGCCCGGCATCGAGCCCGGCCGGTGCCTTCCAGACGCCGCGTGCGACGTCGGTGCGCGCCATGATGCCGGCCACCGCGCCGCTGGGCATGAAGGTGTCGACGCGGTTGTCGCGCAGCGGGTCCACCATGCGCAGGCACGGGTAGTACAGCGCCGCGTTGCGTGGGGCCGTGCCGCTGAAGCCGAGCGCGTTGCGGCCGGCCTGTGCGTTGGAAACAGCGCTGGCCGCGGAGGCGCCCCAGGCGGGATCCGGGTCGACGATCAGCATCGCGCGGCGTTCCACGCACATCGCGAGCGCGCCCTGCCAGACGTTGGCCGGCACCGGGGTGTAGGTGGACGGCAGGGCAGAGGTGTCACGCGCCAGTGGCGGGATCACCAGCAGGTTGAACAGGTCGACATTGGCCAGCGCGTGGATGCCGGTGCGGCTCGCAGCGCTGCCCAGCACGTCGTCGGCGCGCAGTGGCGGCCCGTCTTCGCCGCCGGTGGCAACCACCCAGTCGGGCGTGGGGCTCGGGCGCGCKGCCGGCACCGCGCCCAGCGCCCGCACCAGCGTGGATTCGCGCTCCAGCACCAGCGGCAGGTAGCGCGGGTTGGCGAGCGTCGTGGAGACCGAGCCGATGGTCTCGAACACGTATTCGTCGCGGTCCTGCCGCGGCTGGAAGCGCAGGATCAGGTTGAAGCGCGTGGTGTCGGTTCCAGACAGGCTGTCGGTGTCGTAGTCCACCTTGGCCGAGAGTCGCTTTCCCCAGGCGCCCACGCTGGCGGCCGTGAGCGTCAGGCCCGTGGGCAGCGTGAGGGTTGCAGCCGCAGCTGGTGCTGGTGCTGGGGCTGGTGCTGGGGCTGGGGCTGGGGCTGGCGCCGGCGGGGGCGGTGGCCCGGGTGGCGCAGGCGGAGCCGCCGTGCCGACGACCCGCACCACCAGCGCCAGCGCGCCGCCGTTCAGGTAGAAGTCGCGCACCGCATAGGACATGGGACAGTCCGCGACCAGGCCGCCGAACCGGCGCTCGTAGTCGGCGAAGCTCGTCAGCATCACGGGTTCGCCGGTGGGGCCGGAGGCGGCCCGGCCGACGAAGGCCGTGATCGACGTGGCCACACCGGTCAGGGTGCGCACGCCGCTGGGCACTTCCTCCACGTAGACGCCTGGGTAACTCAGGGCACTGGGCATACATCCCCCAATTCATCATCAATTGACGATCAAGAGCCTGGTGGCTCCACCTGCAATCCCTCGCTGCCCGCCCGCCGGGCGGGCGGCGCGGTACACCGTCTGGCCGTCCGGACCGCAGACGCACTCGACCTCACCATTGCCCACCAGTGCGGCCAGTGCCGCACCGACGACATCGGGCGAAGACCACACCATCCGCGGCTGCAACCACCAGGCTGCGATGCCCGCGATCGTGTCGCAGGCCTGCGGATGCGCACGCATGTAGCGGCGCAGGTCTGCGATCGCTTCCGTCACCGCATCGATGTCGTTGCGCCGGGCCATCCGAGAGCACCCCCCACGCGCTGCTGCTTGCAGCAAGCGTGCCATCCGCGTCGCGAGTGCAAGTACTTGATTTGATTGGGCTTTGTTGCGAGGGCGTTGACGTCGCTGTGCATTCGAAAGCACAGGCTTCGTCGAGCCTCGGGGCCACTGCGCGCCCCGTTCCCCGAGCGTCGTCCGCAGCGATCGCGGGGGTGTGTCGGAGCCGACACGGGTGTGCGAGCGTTGACATGGTGCGCGCGAGCGGTACGCAGTCTCCATCCACCGGTGGGTGGATGGATGCGGGAGCGGGGAGGGGAGGGGAGGCGGGCCTAAGCGCTGCCGATCGAGGGCGCTTGTGCCTTGACGCCGTATTTCTTGACAAGACGGCTCAGCGAGGCTCGTTCGATGCCAGTCAACCGCGCGGCCTCGCTGATGTTGCCGGCGGTGCGTGACAGCCAGTCCTCGATGAATTGGCGCTCGACCAGGTCGGCTGCCGCGCGCTTGGCCGCGCGCAGCGAATGCGCAAGCGTGCCGTCGGCGTAGACGGCGGCGACGTCGACCTGGGCCAGTTCGGGCGCGCATCGCTGCAGGTCGGCCAGCCCGACCTCGGGCCCTTGGCAGACCACGTGGGCCTTGAGCAGCACGTGTTCCAGCTGGCGCACATTGCCCGGCCAGTCGTAGGCACGCAGCAATGCCAGTCCCGGATCGCTGATACGACGTGCCAAACCACTGGTCTGCCGCGCCGCCTTGGCCAGCAGATGCGGCACCAGCAGGGCCAGGTCGTCAAGCCGCTCGCGCAGCGGCGGCAGATTGACGCGAAAGGCGTCCAGCCGGTACAGCAGGTCGTCGCGGAAGCTGCGTGCCGCCGCCTTCTCATGCAGGTCGACATTGGAGGCCGCGACGATGCGCACGTCTGCGTGGTGCAACTGGCTGCCGCCCAGCGCACGGTAGCTGGAGTCCTGCAGGAAGCGCAGCAGCACGCCCTGTCCGCGTGGCGACAGCGCTTCCATCTCATCCAGGAACAGCGTCCCGCCCTCGGCGAGGTGTACCAGTCCTTGGCGCGCATGACTGGCGTCGGTGAAGGCGCCGCGGGTGTGGCCGAACAACTCACTCTCGACCAGCGTGTCGGGCAGCGTTGCGCAGTTGACCGGGATGAAAGGGCGGTGCCGGCGCTGGCTCTGGTAGTGAACGGCGCGCGCGACCAACTCCTTGCCGGTGCCGGTTTCGCCGGCGATGAGCAGCGGCGCGTTCCATGTAGCGTACAGCTTCACCAGCTCCATGGCTTCGCGAAAGCGAGGGCTGTGGCCGACAAGATTCTGCGCCAGCGCCGCGCCAGCGTCGTTGCACCCCTCGTCTTCCGAACAAGCTACCGTCTCCGGGCGTGAAGAGTTGTTGGTGTGCATTCGGTTTCCCTCCTCCATCTGTTGCCCTGGCCAATCCCGGAGTCGCTCACAGATTGGCGGAATCCTTCGCGGGCCAAGACAAGCCTGTGGTGTGTTCGCGTCCTCCCGGATCGAGTGGTCGGCCACATGTCATGACTTTGGACAGCACACGCCTACGTTCCCTCGCATGGCCATGGCGGACCGGTGCGCAAGGTCCCGCGCCCTCGGTAGCGCAAGGACCCGCCAACGCCGCGTGACCCACACGGTGGCGCGAACCACGTCGGCGCTGACTGCCCCGTGCAGCATCGTGTTCGCTGCAATCCCGAATCCAGCACCAGACCCACCGACACGATTCACCGCGAATCCAACGAAGCGCGCCCATCATCCGTCGACAGCTTGAATCGCGCATCTATCAAACGAACTAGTGGCGTGAGAAGACGCTGAACGATGAACGTCCCAGCCAGACTCGCGGACATGACGGACGAATGAAGAAGTTAAAACTTTCGACTGCGCGATGCGCGGCCTTCGCCGCATCTTTGCAAGGTCGATGCGAAGCGACCTTGCGTTCTTGCCCCACGAAGGGCTCGATGACAACGGAAACGATGGGCAATCAAAAGCATGAGCCCACGCTTGCTCCGCGCCAAGCCGATAGCGACATCACCGCGGGCCGCGTGCCCAAGGCCCCCAGATCGCGAACGTGATACCGGGCGACTGCACGTTCACAAACAGCACCTTGCCCGCCGGATCGAAACAGGCCCCGCAGAACTCGCTGTTGCGGTAGTCGCCCGGCGCGACCATCTTGCCGGCTGAAGCAATCTGATCGGCGCTGAGGTTCACGTTGTGGCGCGCGAACACGAAGCTCGCACCCTCGGA